>CAMEJP010000009.1 GCA_945920185.1 uncultured Eubacterium sp.
ATACGAAAAAAGAATTTTTTGCTAGTTTATACTTGACTTTTCATAGCTGGTCTCCTTCCGAAGCGTTAGCGTAAATTCGCGCCGCAAATTTAAAATTCGTGCCGTAAATGTAAGATTTATGGCTGCGATGTCCGACTCCTGTGACTTTAGAATAATGTTACCCTAATCTGAAAAAAAAATCAAGGTGCATTGATATGATGCGCCCTGATTTTAACGAAAGATTTGCTTTTTTCTGTTCTCTTGTCTTATTCTGCGATGAATTCCACGATGCCAGCTGCTCCTGTGATGAAATATCCGTCAGTCGTTTCATACATCGGCTTTCCATCCACGATGTGAAATGCTTTCACCTGCTTCTCTTCAAACTTTGTTACACCTGCTTCAGCTTCTTTCTTTGCCGGATGCACGATCAAAATACAGAAACCGCAAAAGTGAAGTACACCCCGAATGTCATATTTCTGACATTTGGGGTGTATTTTTTTGACTAGCTCTGTATAATTTTCATTTTATAAAATTCACCCTTTAACGCCATAAGTTCGTCGAAGGTACCGTATTCAACGCATTTTCCGTCATCGATTACGGCAATCTTGTCTGCGTCCCTGATAGTCGAAAGGCGATGAGCCACTATAAAGGTAGTCCTTCCTGCCGTAAGACGTCCCAAAGCCTCCTGTATAAGCTTCTCGGATATACTGTCAAGAGCCGATGTAGCCTCATCAAGCACTATTACCTTCGGATTTCTTATGAGCGCTCTTGCAATGGAAATACGCTGTCTTTGACCTCCCGAAAGCTTTCCTCCATGCTCGCCTATATAAGTATCGACTCCGTCCGGCAGAGAATCTACAACATCCTTTAAGTTGGCAGCCTTTATGACCTCGTCAAGCTGCTTATCGGATACTGTTGTCAGTCCGTATGTGATATTGTCCCTTATGGTTCCGGAAAACAGTATCGTATTCTGAGGCACGACTGCCAGATGCTTTCTGTAACTTCTAAGGTCGATGTCGCGCAAATCTTTTCCGTCAAGATATACGCCTCCGCTTTCTGCCTTAATAAAGCCTATGACAAGATTAAGAATAGTGGTCTTTCCTGCTCCGGACTCTCCTACAAGGGCAATGGTTTCTCCCTGTGCCACTTTAAGATTAAGCCCTTTAAGCACTTCATTTTCATCATAAGAAAACCTTACATCTGAAAACTCAAATTCACCGTTCACATTTTCCACTGCTTCCTTGCCGTCATTTTCCTCTATCTCGTCACAAAGCAGTACTTCGCCTATGGATTTTATGGATTCCAGACCTTTTGCTATGGTCGGGAAAAGCATAATGAGAGACGAAACCTGATTGACTATGGTGGTAAAATAGCTCTGGTAAATGAGTATATCTCCGGCAAGAATCTTTCCCTTATACGCAAGATACGCCGTAAACAAAAGGCATCCGACCTGAAATATCTGAAATATGGCCCAGCTTACCGCACCAAATGTAGCCTGAACCATATCGAGTCTGTATCCCTTTTCTGCCACGGTCATAAGATGACGGTTCATTCGTACGGTTTCCTCATCCTCCAGTGCATGTGCCCTGGTAACAGGAATAAGCTCGACCATCTCCATCACCTGCGCTGAGGTATCTTCCATTTCTTTACGAAATTCACTGTTGGTTTTCTTTATTTTCTTTCTGAAAAGTACTATGGTAGCTGCTGCCGTAGGTACTGACAGCAGGAAGAATAGGAACACGATGACGCTTCTTGATATTGTTACAAACAGCGCTACCGCTATATTTACAAATATGTTAAGCAGACCTACAAAAAGCTGTGTAGAAACGGTTTCCACCGCCTCTACGTCTCGCATTATCTTTGACTGCAGCCTTCCTGACTGGGTTCCTGTGTGAAATGACATAGAAAGCTGCTGGAGTTTTCGCACTATTGCACCCCTAAGTCCCGCTTCTACATTTCTTACGGCAAGGCTCTTGCACATCGTATGCAGATAATTCATAGGTATGTTCAGTATCAGAAGAAATACAAGCAGTGCACAATTTATAAATATAGTGTGCATTTTGTCGTTTCCTGAACCATTTATGCCGTTTATGATATTTGCCGTTATAATAGGCAGAAGCCACACAGGCGAATGTTTTATCACAAAGAAAAATGTTGAGAGAAAAAATTTATGAAAATTTCCTTTGTACATCGATAACAGCGTCTTTAGCGGCTTGCCTGAATTTTTCTTGTAACAGTCATAATAGAACTGTTCGTCTGAATAATTTATTTTCATAATGCTTTAATTTCTGGTAATCTCGTCTATGTTGCCTGCAACCACTGCCTCGCCTTCACAGCCGTCTACATTTACATTTGTGAGAACAAGGTGCTTTATATTGTTAGCTATTATTCCCTGTCGGCATGCTTCGTCACAGCCAAGCATCATCGCTGCCACACCTGATTTTGGTTCATCGGCATAGCTAATGTTGATGTTTTCAAAAACAGCTTCCTCTATCTTGCTTTCAGGAAGACCGTAGATGTATGCGCCTGCCACATGGCAATTGACAGCGTCTATGTTCTTAAATGCAAGTCGCTTTATTGCCGGTGTTCTGTCATCTACCGGAAGCGGTTCTTTGCTTGCAACATAGTCTGTCTTTCCGTCAGGGTCGCAGAAATAAAAGCTGTTGACAACAAACGGGGTCATAACATTGTCCATCTTTATGTCCTCAAAAACAATGTTGTCAAGTACGGAATCCTCGCCTCTGCCTCGTCTGGTCTTCACTCTGAGTCCACGGTCGGTATTCATAAACAGACATTCCTTTATCTTTACGTTATTAACGCCGGCAGCAATCTCGCTTCCGACTGTTATGGCACCGTGTCCGTCGCGCATACAGCACTGTCTTATAGTCATATTGCTTGTTGCCAGTTTCAGTTTCTTGCCCATATATATCTTGCCTGACTTTATGGCGATACAGTCATCGCCTACTGAAATGTATACGCCGAGAACTTCGACATTTGTACATGATTCAGGATCAAGTCCGTCTGTATTGTGTGAGTTGAATGGGTTAAGAATCTTTATGTCTATAAATCTCAAATCATTTGAAAAATACGGATGAAGCGTCCATGACGGCGAATTTTTAACCGTTATTCCGTGAAGCATTACATTTTCACAATGATTTAAGAACACAAGTCGTGGTCTCCAGGCAATATTTCTTATCTTAGGATTATGCCACCAGTTGTCAAAATCTGCACAGCCGTCGATGGTTCCCTCTCCCGTGATAACTACATTTTTTGCATTGATACCGCAGATAATTCCTGAAAATGTGTCCATAGGATTGCCTTCCCATGAGCCTAAATTGTAATAATCGTTCTCGTCATAATTCTCGATAAGGCCCGGAAGTATCGGAAACATTGTTCTGTCTGTATAGGCACTCAAGACGGCACCCTTTGCAAGCTCTATGGTAATATCACTTTTTAAGAAAAGAGATGTTATCTTGTAGGTTCCTTCAGGCACAAGTATTCTGCTGTCCTTCGGACATGCCATTATGGCACACTGAATGGCGTTGGTGTCGTTGTGCTCTCCGTCGCCGTATGCACCGAAATCCCTGACATTGAGTGTAACATACTCATAGTCAGTCTTTACCTTAAGTTCTCCGGCGCCTTCCACCGATACGCTGTATTCCGTGTCAGGAAGCAGTCCGAATATTGATGTGACTACCTTATCCGTCCTTACTGTCCTGTCATTTACTTTTATGTCATATTCCTTGTCTGCATAATATTTCCCTGACTGTGTAAGTTCTACCACAATGCTTCTGCTTGTCTTTGCCACTAATTTTAATTCCATTTTCTTACCTCCAACTATGCTAAAAGTTCTTCTGCAAGAGCTTCATATTTTTCAGTGAGAATAACTCTCATATCGCATGCTCTGTTTACGGCATATGCCGCATACATTTTAGTCGTTGCGTCTGCTGAAAGGAGCTTGTCTTTTGAGGCTTTGAGCATATTTTTAAACATATCTGCCAAAGCCATATAATGTTCAAACAACTCCTGTGACATATATTCCATGACATTTATAACTGTCACAAGATATCTTGCTGCCTCGTCGGCTGTAAATTCTTTTGAAATCTTGTCTGTAAGTGCTTTAAACCTTACGGTTATATCGTTGTAGTGTTCTTTTTTACCCAGTTTTGTTTCTGCCATCATATAAAACGGCATTGTCTTTACCGCTGTGCAAAGGTCTGTTGTATCCGTAGAACTTATATTTTTCAGAAGGTCTTCATATACTGCAACAGCCTTATTATTGTATTTGTCAGTTCCGTTTATGGCATTGGCACATACATAAGCAGTTCCGGCAAATGTATATCTGTTATCCCTGTCTGCATATTCCGTTATCTGCTCTTTAAGATATGCATCCTTGCTTTCCTCGTAAGCATGCAGCTTCATGGAAAGTTTTATGGCATCGTCACACTTGTCTTCATTTGAAATTTCCTGATTTTTAATTGCTTCTGATAATTTGGTTGATAGCATATTTCCTCCGTTCTAAAGAGCTTTTGCTCTTACTTTTACTTTTTTTAAAACCTTCAGGCCGAATAACTTATCCTTCCCAGTCGATAAGAAGACTTGGGTCTTCTAAATCGTCCTCAGGTCTAAGCAGGAGTTCTTCATATATTCCTCCCATTTTTTTAAGTTCATCAGCTATAACTTTAGCAAATCTTACCGCACCTTCGTACTGCAAATGTGAATTGTCCTCTTTACCGTTTGGAAAGGCTTCGTATTTATTCTTCGGAACGTGCAAAAACCATTCCTTTGTTACTTCCCTTCCTGCATTTTCAATCATATCCCTGCTGATACTGCACAGGTCTATAACGGGAACATTTTCTCTTTGACCAAGCTCAATCATTGCTTTCGGATACTCACCATGATTTTCTTTAAGAAGCGTATCTGCCCCATCCTCAAAAAGTCTCCTGTAAAGAGACGTTATAAGCACGGGATATGCCCCTGCCTCTCTGGCAACATCTATAAACTTCTTAAGGTTTTCCTGATAACTTCCAAATGGTTCTGTATATCTTTTTGGGTCATTTATCTTCTCATCATTGTGACCAAACTGAATAAAAAGAAAATCTCCTTTTTCAATTCTGTCTTCAATAATATTAAGCCTTCCCTCGTCAATAAAACTTTTGGTACTTCTTCCATTCTCAGCAAAATCCATAACTGATACATTCCGCTTCACAAACAATTTAAAGACCTGTCCTATCCCTGTCTGCGGAAAACTGAATATCGTATTCTCTTTAACAGTAGAATCTCCTGCCCAAAATATTCTGTTTGACATATGAGTTCTCCTTTCTTTGATATATATATATTCAGTATACCATATATATATCTTTTTTGCATTAAAAAAGGGCAAAAAAACAAGGTCCCTGAAAATTCAGGAACCTTGATAGTTTTAGTCTTTACTCCTTAACAGCACCTACGTTAACACCCTGTACAAAGTAGTTCTGACAGAATGGATAGAGGATAAGGAATGGTAAAATAGCTACGATAACAGATGCAGACTGAATTGTTTCAGTAGCATAATACTCATTCATTGATACTGTTTCATCAGCGAATGAACGCAACTTCATCTGGAAGTTGAATAACTTGTTCTCTGTGATGTACAATTTGAAGTTTGTGTAATCGTTCCAAAATGTAACGGCAAACATCAAACCGATTGAAGCGATAGCAGCCTTTGAAAGAGGAAGTACAACCTTTATGAAAATCTGGATTGGTGAACATCCGTCAATCTTAGCGGCTTCAAACAATGAACCCGGAATACCTTCAAAGAAGTTTCTCATAAGTACCAGGTTATATACATTCATTGACAATGGCAGGATAACTGACCAAAGTGTATTGGTAAGATGTAAGTTCTTCATAACGAGGAACAGAGGAATCATACCACCACTGAATATCATTGTGAATAACAACATATATGCGAAGAAATTTCTTCCCGGCATCTCAAACTGAATAAGTACATAAGCACCTAATGTTGAAAGAGTCAAACCAAACAGAGTACCTACAACTGTTGTTAATACAGAGATAAGGAATGGTCTGTACATATCTGTCTGTGTAACAATATCCTTGTATGCTCTCATAGTGAACTTCTGAGGCAACAGGTAAACACCGTTACCGGCAAGAGCATCAATAGAGTCAATGATTGTCTTGTACATAGGTACAAGAATAATCAATGTCATTATGATAAGTAATAAACCGTTGAATACAGGATATAACTTTGTCTTACATGCTCTACCTACACAAGATACGGCCAATGAAGCACCTACAATAAGAAGGATAATACCAACTATTGAACATATTGAAATTAATGTCAAAGGAAGCGGACTTCCTGCATTAAAATCTGTAAGTGTAGCAGCGGTGTCAAGCTTTAACCAGCTTGCCCAGCTTGCATCTACATTGTTAGTTGAAACAGCGTTGTCAATAAACTTGTTCCAGATACCTACCTTCTGCTGTAATGCATAGGTAAAGCTTGATGACTGAATCCATGCATAAATTGACATTCCAAGACCAACTACTGCCATAACAATACCAATGATAAACATTCTCATGCTATCTTTGAATCTCTGTACAGCAGTTGCTCTAACAACACCTTTACGCTTTCTGTCAAAAGCAAAGTATCCGATAACACATAAAATACCAACTACTATTAAAACTACTGAGAATATCAGTAAACCTTTTGATACGGAATCTGTCATACCTTCAACATTCAAGGTATTCTTATCAAGAATTGTAACCGTATCTCCTGTCTTTATATAACCTGCATACTGTCCGAATGACATATATGCCGGATCGTCAGGACTCTGAGCCCATCTGTCAGCAAATTCCACAAACACATACTCTTTAAGTCTCTGCAACGTGTCGGCTGACACTGTTAAAATATCTGAGCCTTTCTGGATAAAAGTCCATATTGCTAAAATGATACCAAATATTATTGATAATAAACCTACAACTATCATCTTTTATCCCTCCTTATACTATTCCACGGCCACGTACTTTTTTACTTGCATAGTTACATACCAATACAAGCACACAGCTTGCGATTGATCTTACAAGACCAACTGCTGTGGTGTAACCAAATTCCTGTACGCCCTGTGAGAATGTTTTTGCATAAACGTATGTCTGAACAACCTGTGCTACCTTTGTAACTGAGTTGTTGATTAAGACGAATACTGACTCAAAAAGGTTCATAATCTTAGCTAAGTTAAGAATAAGAACTGTGATAATTGTATTTGCAAGAGAAGGCATTGTAATATATATCATTCTCTTCCAACGGTTAGCACCATCAATCTGGGCAGCCTCATACAAATCAGGGCTGATACCTGACAATGTTGCCAAATAAAGAATTGTTGACCAACCTACGTTCTTCCAAAGATTGATGAAGTAGTATGTCGGACGCCACATCTCAGGAGTACGCAGGAACTTAAGCGGCTCACTTGTGATATTCATAGTCTGTAAAACCGTATTTACAAGACCTGTATCAGTAAGTAAAAGACGGAATACTGTAGCTGCAACTACCCATGACATAAAGTGTGGCAGATAAATAATTGTCTGTACTGTCTTCTTAAAGCCGATTGTAACAATTTCATTAAGCATAAGCGAAATGATAACTGCTATAAATGTGCTTAAGAGCAGGTTGACAATACTGATTTCAAATGTGTTAATGAATGCTCTCCAGAAATCCTTTGATTCAAATATCTGTGTAAACTGATAAATACCAACATATTTTGGTACACTGGTTGCCTCATAGATAGTGAAAGAATATCTGATACCGAGCATTGGGAAGTAGTTAAAGATACCAACCAAAACAAATACAGGAAGGAACATAAGATAGAACCATCTGTATGTATACATTCTTGAAAGTGTAGAATGCCTGTTTGTTACAAGGTTTGCATTAGCCATTTCCTTCTTAAAGAACTTAAGAATATCGATAAATACACCTGCTATAGCGATAACGATACCTGCTGCCGTAACATAGATACCTAATCCTATCTCAGCTATACCATTCTTAAGCAAGTCGCTTACAGACATACCTGCAAGCTCGAGTTGTTTCTGATAACGTTCAACCTTCTTGATGTTATCAACAGCTTCAGCTGACATACCCATATCTGTGAGTACGCCCTTCATCTGAGCTCTTGTATACAACTCTATAACTCTAGGATCTAAGTGTGCATCTTGAATTACAAAATAGTATACAACTGCTGTTATAGCAGCACCTATTGTTGTAATCAAAGAATATTTTTCAAGTTTAAGTACGCATAAAACAATTGTTGCAAGCAACAATGCCATAAATATATACCAGAACATAGCACCAAAAGTATTAGTACTCATTCCAGAGTATACTTCAACAGTTTCTAACCACGACAAATCTTCTGTAAGGTATACAGATGTATCCTTCAGAATCTGTCCACCATTCATAAAACCAAATGCGATTTCTACTAATGATTTAAGCTGGACGAAAGGCAGAAGACCTCCTATGAATGCTATAATTGCTCCGGCTATTGCGATTATTCTGACATTCTTCTCTTCATGAATAATTGGAGCGCCACATTTAGGGCATTTTTTTGCGCGTTTTGGTACCTGAGTATTGCATGATTTACATAACATTTCCATACCCTCTTTCTTCAAATACTTGTAGAAACCGAAATTTCCCAAAAGCTTTTTCAAATTTTTTTCACAAAAATTGGGCAAGCCCCCTAGGCGTTACCGCCTAGGGATTACCCAACAGAAAACCCTATTCACTAGAATTTTCATAGTTCAAAGAATTATTCCTCGTTTAATGAGTCAAGACAAGCTGTAACCTTTTGACCCATTTCCTTCTCGTAATCAGCCATAGCTTCATCGTATGACATAAGTCCCTGAATTACCTGCTGTGCAAGCTGCTTTCTCTTATCCATAATCTCGCCCTTTACAGCTGAAACAACTGATGTAGACTTGATTGCTGGAGCTGGAGTAGAGTTAGCATCAAACATTGCCTGACAATCACGTGTAAGCTTTGTGATTGTTGTGATGTTTTCAAGTCCGTTTGCTGGATCCTGACCTTCCTTGTATGAACAGAAAGCAAGAAGTGGGTCGATGTTGTTCTTTGAAATCCAGTTAGAAGCCTTCTTGTTTAACTTGAAGTGGAACTGACCCTCTGCGTATGTGTAGTCCTTTCCCTTGAATGTGATTGTCTCAGCCTTGTTATCCCACTGAGCACCCTTTGCACCATACATCCAAACTGACTGTACTGCGCCACCGTCAAAGATTGGCTCGATGAAGTACTTGTAGATACCTGCTGCATTGTTAGCATCCTTTGTGATACAGATAGCTGGGCCCTGTCTCTCAAAGTACTTACCAACCTCAGCGATTGGCTTCAATGCAACTACATCACCCTGACCATTTTCATCAAGAGCAAAAGTCTTATCCTTGTTAGAAATGTTTACTGTCAATGTGTTCATCCATGTACCAGCCCAGTATGTTACAACACCGGCCTTGTTCTCGATGAAGTTGTTACGAGCCTGTGATGTACCATTCTCGCCCATTGCTGGATCAAGAAGACCTGCTGCATAAGCCTTTGTAAGTCTGTCAAGAGCAGCCTTCATCTCTGGCTGTGTAAATCCGTCTACCCACTTTCCGTCCTTCTGGATGAAATCTGGGTAAGCATCCTGCCAGAACTCTGGCAAGTAGTTAACATATGGAGCTTCATTTGTGATATAACCGGCAGCTGTAACAACATAGTCCTTACCAAGTGTAGACTTCATTGCTACCAATGCATTGTAGTAATCATCATATGTCTTGATATCTTCAGCCTTCTTGCCGATAGCATCTAACCATGACTTTCTTACATATGTAACGCAACCGTTACCACGAACTGTTGGAAGTCCGTAAAGACCAAGCTCACCATTTCTGCCTTCAACATAGTATGTCTCGATAACATCAAGTGCAAGCTGTGAGAATCTTCCGTCTTCTCTTATGTCTGAAGCTTCCCAGTCTTCCTTGAAGTCATAGAGAACACCCTTTGCAGCATATGTAGCGTAGTTATCTGCGCTTAACATAAGTACATCAGGAACATCTCCTGAAGCGAATGCCTGTGATACATACTCAGCATACTTTGAATGGTCTGGACGAACCCATGTAATCTTCATTCCATATGCCTCGTCGTAAGCCTTGTACAAAGCATCTGTAACAAGCTCAGCTTCTTCTGTTTCCTTAAGGATTGTACCATCCCACATTACTGTTACAGAAGATGGCTTTTCATAAGTCAAAGTCTTCTTTGTTGACTCTTTAGCCTTTGTTGTTCCGTTAGAATCGCCATCTTTCTTACATGCAGCCATGCTGAATGAAAGAACAAGAACAAGTCCGAGAGAAACAACTCTTTTAACTGTTTTTTTCATAAAAATAAACCCTCCTTTTTGGTTTTTGAATGAGAACAGTCATCTCATCGTCAATTGAAACTGTTTTAATTGACTTAATTACTATAACACATATTGTACGAATATAACAAGAGGTTTTTTTGTTTTTTTTGTGTATTTTGTATTATATTTTGCCAAAAACGCATCTCAAAACATCTCATTTTGTATAATTCTAACCAATTTCATCAAAAAAATTATGCAAAATGCCTATAACACCCTTCGTCACATTTTTACAATTTTCCCTTTATGTACGCCAAATTCCGCTTCTTTTCTGTACATAAATTCAATTTTTCCTCCGGTAAGTTCAACCATTGCATCTTCAAACTGCTTTATCTTTTGCTTCTCTACTATCACGGTAAATGTGACATTTCCGGCATACAGACTTTCTACTATATAATATTCATTTTCCGAAGCCATATACTGAAGTTTTCCCACAAAGGCATAGTCAAGCTCAAACCTATACTCCATACCGTACATTTTCTCTATAATAACCGAATTGTCCAGTCCTGCCTTTGTACTTTCCTGATAAGCCCTTATAAGACCTCCTGTTCCAAGAAGTGTTCCGCCGAAATACCTCGTCACGACCACAAGGCAGCCCGTCAGCTCATTTGCAGTCAGAATGTCAAGCATAGGCTTTCCCGCAGTACCCTGAGGCTCTCCGTCATCACTAAAGCGCAGAATTTCCCCCACCGAAAGTGCATAGCAGTTATGCCTTGCATCCCAGTATTTCTTTTTTGTTTCTTCTATATATCTTAGTGCCTCATCATAGCTTTCTATTTTGTATACATTTGCAATAAATCTTGACTTCTTTTCGACAATCTCGCCCTGTCCGCCTTTAATTAATACCTTCAAGCTATTCCTTCTTTCACATATTTATGTATGTTGTACCATTTTATCACAATTTTTTATGATATTCAAGAAATCACATTCTTCCTGTATCAACCGTATCCCGTCTTTCATTCTGCCTTTTATACTTTCTTCTCATACACCTTTCCCTTTTGTCAAATTCTTTTTCAGCTTTGCAAAATCTGCATATTTTTTCCATAGGCGGAAATACTCATAAAAGATATTGCGTATCACTGATAACCCGTGCCGTTTGTAATTTGTTATTTTTTTGTGAAATTGCAGTATTTTTTGACTTTTACATTTTGTTTTGTTATAATATAGCTTACTTATTCTATATAAGGAAAGGGTTGAACACTTTTATGAATTACGGAAAAAAAGGCGTTTTAAATCGTCAGCGATATATCAATCCCATAGCAGGAAAGTTTGGAAAGAAAGCATTCCTTTTGGGAGTCAAGATTCTTTTGGTCTGCTTCCTTCTTGTATCTGTAGCAGGAACGTGTGCCGGCATAGGTATGGTTAAAGGTGTGATTGATACCGCACCTGAAGTAAGCCTTATTGATGTCTCTCCTACCGGTTACAAAACCACCGTATATGACTGCAACGGCGAAGTTATTCAGGAGTTAATAGGAGCTTCGGCAAACAGAATATATGTTACAATCGACAAGATACCTCTCGACCTGCAGCACGCATTTGTAGCCATAGAGGATGAGCGTTTCTACACACACAACGGCATTGACCCGAAGGGTATACTTCGTGCGGCAAAAATTGCCATTCAGAGCCGTTCTCTTGAGCAGGGTGCCAGCACCATCACCCAGCAGCTTTTAAAGAATAACGTATTCAACGCATTCAATGAGAGTACCAGTGAAAAAATAAAGCGTAAAATTCAGGAGCAGTACCTTGCCCTTAAGCTCGAGGAGCAGCTTGACAAGGATACCATTCTTGAAAATTATCTCAATACAATCAATCTCGGAAACGGTAATCTCGGCGTTCAGGCTGCCGCTCAGAACTATTTTGATAAGGATGTATCAGAGCTTACCGTTTCAGAATGTGCGGTTATAGCAGCCATAACACAATATCCGGAAGGCTACAATCCGGTACGTTTTCCTGAAAACAATGCCAAGAGACGTAAAACCGTTCTTGAAAAAATGAAAGAGCAGGGTTATATATCACAGGAACAGTACGACGAAGCCATGGCAGATGACGTATATGCCCGAATACAGAATGTCCAGTCATATGCAGATAACGCAACAACCTATTCATATTTTGTAGATGAGCTTATAAAACAAGTTAAAAATGATTTGATTGAGCAGAAGGGCTACACTGAAACACAGGCTAACAACCTTATATACAAGGGTGGTCTTAAGATTATATCTACACAGGACTCCCGCATTCAGGCAATAGTTGACGAAGAATTTCAGAATCCTGAAAACTTTCCTGACAGCACTAAGGTATCCATTGAATACTCGCTTGTAGTCAAAGAGCTTGACGGAAAAGTATACAACTATACCGAAAATTCCATCCTCTACTATTTTGCCAAAAATGACAGTTCCTTCACAAGTATATTTGCGAGCAAAGAAGAGGCAGACGAATATATTGCAAAATTCAAAGAATACGCTCTCTCTGACGGCGGTTCAATCGAATATGAAAATGTTACCTATGTTATGCAGCCACAGGCTTCCATGACCATAATGGACCAGACAACAGGCGAGGTAAAAGCCATAATCGGAGGACGCGGAGAAAAGACAGGAAGCCTTACATTCAACCGTGCCACGGAAGCCACTAGACAGCCCGGTTCTACATTTAAGATAGTTACTACCTACGGTCCTGCCATAGATATGGGCAAACTTACCCTTGCCTCTGTAATTGACGATACACCTTATCACTACTCTTACGGCGACACAAAAATAGTAAGCAACTATGATAACAAATATATGGGACTTGTGGATGTACGTTTTGCCATAGCCGATTCAAGAAATATCCCGGCAGTAAAAGCATTGGCACTCATAACTCCTCAGGTAGGTTTTAACTATGCACTCAAATTCGGCTTTACCACACTGGTATCTCCGGAAAATGCAATAAACGGCATGCACGATATGGTAGAGTCTCTGTGTCTCGGCGGTCTTACACGAGGTGTAACGAACATTGATCTGTGTGCAGCTTATGCTTCCATTGCCAACAAAGGTGTCTACAACGAGCCGACATACTACACGGCAGTATATGACAGCGACGGAAATGTACTCCTTGACAACGCTAATCAGGATTCACACAGAGTAATTAAGGAAAGCACTTCCGAGATACTTACCTCTGCCCTTCAGTCAGTAACCAAAATCGGTACAGGTATGTATACCAACGTATCTTCACAGCCTGTTGCCGGCAAGACAGGTACCACAAACAATGATGTTGATAAGTGGTATGTAGGTTATACTCCTTATTACACAGGTGCCATATGGTTCGGATATGATGACAATTCAAAATATGACGGAAACGGTATTCTCCATGTAAGGCTATGGGGTAAGATAATGACCCGTGTTCACGAAGGTCTTGAACGTGGCGAGTACACCATGTCAGATAACATTATTGAAGTCGAGGTATGTGCACAGTCAGGAAAGCTCCCTGTGGCAGGCGTATGTGACTGTGATCCACGCGGAAGCCAGCTTGTCAAGGAATACTTTATAAAAGGTACCGAGCCTACCGAAACATGTAACGTTCACGAAAAGGTAAAGATTTGTAACGAAACCGGTCAGCTTGCCACAAGCGGATGTACCCACATTACCGAACGGATTTATATTGTCAAGTCATCTTCCACAACGCTTTCAAACGAGCTTACCGAAGAGGAAATGAAACTTCCTGTCTTAGACTGGGAATATGAATTGCCAAAGGGATTGACAAACTGCGTTAAGCACGCTCCTGTAAATACTTCCTCCGGAAACTCAGGAAGCAGTTCAAATTCTTCCACAGGCAGTACATCAGGCAGCACAAATACCACCGATAAAACTGACGAAAAGGCTACTTCCTCAACCAACACCACAAAGCCTACCACTTCTCATTAGATTTACG
This sequence comes from uncultured Eubacterium sp., assembly GCA_945920185.1. Classification (GTDB taxonomy): domain Bacteria; phylum Bacillota; class Clostridia; order Lachnospirales; family Lachnospiraceae; genus CAMEJP01. The sequence goes on from CAMEJP010000009.1 coordinate 14,301, forward strand.
CACTGGCAAATTTCAATTTTTGCCGGTGCTTTTTTATCATTTTTGGTCATTTTCACTATATATTTTCGTTTTCAAAAAGAGTATCATAATAGAGGCAAATGTTTACACAGGATAATGATATCATTATCAAAAGATAATTGTGCGATTATCTTTTCCGGGTTTGTGACGAAGCATCACAAACATCGGATATTAAAACCTATGCTAACGCTTCGGAATGGAGGTAATTATGGAGAATACGATTAATTCTTTAGCAGAAATAGAGGAACGCGCCCAAAGAATTATGGAGCATGCCACAGTGCAGCAAAAAGAGCTTTCCGACAGCTACGTCAAAAAACGTATTGCCCTTGAAAAGGATGTCGCTGCCGACACTGAAGCACAGTTAAATTCCTTAAAAACAAGACTTGCAGACGAACTCGAAAACAATCTCTCAAAAACAAGAGAAGAAACTGACAAAGCTCTTGAGGCAATTCAGACAGAATACCGAATGCACCACCTTAATATAGCCAAAAGCATTTTAAATGATCTGACTACCGTAGAAAGACTGGTGTAGTGCCATGAGTTTGTTAGAATACAGCGGTCTTACCGCAAAAGTGCGTGCAATGTCAGGAAAGCTCATTACAAAAGAGGATTATAAAAATCTTGAAGCACTCACAAGCGTCGATGAGTTTGCCGCTTATCTTGGCGACACGAAAGAATATGGCGAACTTTTTTCAAAGTATGATACCCATTCTCTTCACAGAGATAACATAGAAGAACTTTTAAGGCTGTCTTCCTATGAGAATTTTACAAGGCTCTACGCATTTTCAGGTAAAACTCAGCGGCGTTTCCTTGATCTTTATGTAATAAGATATGAGGTTTCAATACTTAAAACTTTACTTCGCCACCTTTATAATCCGGATACCGTAAATACGGACATCTCACTTTTCAGAGATTTTTTCCTGAAATTTTCAGGAATAGATATAGTTCTTTTAAATGACTGTGCTTCATTTAGCGAACTTATTGACAATCTTTACGGTTCAAGATTTTACAACGTATTAAAGAAAGTTGAAGCACTCGAAAATCCGACTCTTTTTGATTACGAGATGCAGCTTGACTTATACTATTTTACACAGATTTGGAAATATAAGGACAAATATATCAAGGGTCAGGACCTTCAGATTGTAACAAACAACTACGGTCAGAAAATAGACTGGCTCAACATACGCTGGATATACCGTTCCAAACGGTTTTATCACTTGACGCCTGATAAGATATACAACCTTATCATTCCCGTAAACCATAAACTTAAACGGCAGGAGCTTTCAAAGCTTGTAAATGCTGAAAGTCTTGAAGATTTTTATGCCGTGCTTGCAAAAACCTGCTATGGCAATAAGCTGTCACAACTTAAAGATACACATCTTGAAGATATATACTTTAAAGTTCAGGAGCAGATTAACACCTCAGACAGCAAAAAGAACCCTTATTCCGTTGCCATCATTGACTACTATCTTTACAGAAAGGAACAGGAAATACGAAAACTCACCGTTCTTCTTGAATGTATAAGATATGGTCTTGACAACACCAACATAGACCGCTATTTGGAAAACAGCTGACGCTTTTGATTGGAGATTGGAGAAAAATATGATAGACAAAATGCAATTCATCAGCCTCACAGGTCCAAGGGAGGATTTTGACAGAGTGATTGACTGCTACATTTCCAAGTATGATATTCAGCTTGAAAACGCTATGTCAGAACTCAAAAACGTCAAACATCTGCGTCCCTTTACAGAGCCCAATCCTTATAAGGACCTTTTTTCACAGGGAAAAGAATATCTTAATGCCATATCGGTTCCCTACAAAAAAGCAGATACCGATATGGATATCAAAGAGGCAGTAAAGACCGTAACCTCTTTTGCGACGGATTACGATACCTATCACGCAGAAAAAGAAAAGGCAGAGGAAGACAAAGCCAAAATACTTGCTCTGCTTGATATTGCGGAAAATTTCAAGGACTTCCACTACAGCCTTGATAAGCTTGAAAGTTTTAAATTCATCCGCTACCGTTTCGGCAGAATGCCGATTGAATTTTACAACAAATTTCAAAAATATGTCTACAATGACTTAGACACCATATTTACATTATGCAAAACCGACAAGGAATATGCCTGGGGTGTATATATGGCACCTGCAAAGCTTTTTGAAAAGATTGATGCCGTATTTGCCTCGCTTCATTTTGAAGAGGCAGAGCTTCCAAAAGAACTTCACGGTACGCCGGAAGAAGCCATCGCAGGTTTAAAGACTGCTCTTGACGGACTTGAAGCCAGGCTTGAGACTCTTGACCGGACTTTCAAAGATACCGTAAGCAGCAGGACTGACGCACTTCTAAGCGCCACGAGAAAACTTGAAACCGTATCCTCTAACTTTGAATTAAGAAAGTTTGCCGCATGTACAGGAAATGCAGAGGATAATTTCAGCGGATTTTTCATACTTTGCGGATGGCTTTCAAAAGCAGACGCAAAAAGACTTAAGGAAGCCACCGAAAAGGACGGCAAAGTATTTTGTGTATTTGAAGATTACCAGTCAGGCGATTTCTTTGTTCCGCCTACCAAATTAAAAAATGCACGTATCTTTAAGCCTTTTGAAATGTATGTAAGAATGTATGGTGTTCCAAACTACAACGAATTTGATCCTACCGTATTTGTGGCACTGACATATTCATTTATCTTCGGAGCCATGTTTGGTGATGTCGGACAGGGAATACTCCTATTTATAGGCGGTATGCTTTTGTATCGCATAAAGAAAATGAATCTTGCTGCCATCGTGGCAACAGCAGGCATATTTTCTACCATATTCGGCTTCCTTTTCGGAAGCATATTTGGATTTGAAGACATTATAAAGCCATTATGGCTACGTCCGATATCAAATATGACAAACGTACCGTTTATCGGAAAACTGAATACCGTATTCGTGTTTGCCATAGGCTTTGGTATGCTTCTTGTTCTTCTTACAATGATATTAAATGTCATAAACGGTCTCAGAGCCGGTGATTACGAACGTTCACTCTTTGACACTAACGGTATAGCAGGACTTGTGTTCTACGGTTCAGTAGTGTTATGTGCAGCACTCTTTATGGCAAAAAAGCCTCTCCCTGCCACCATAGTCCTCTTGGTGATGTTCGTACTGCCGCTTATAATAATTGCATTTAAAGAGCCTTTGACGCATCTTATAACGAAACGCAAAAGTACTGCCAAAACTTCTGTGGGAATGTTTATAACACAGAGCTTTTTCGAGCTTTTTGAAGTACTTTTAAGTTATTTTTCAAACACGCTCTCCTTTGTCCGTATCGGTGCCTTCGCAGTAAGCCATGCGGCAATGATGGAGGTAGTGCTTATGCTTGCCGGAGCAGAAAACGGAGGAACAGGAAATATAATTGTAATTATACTTGGTAATCTCTTCGTATGCGGTATGGAAGGTCTTATCGTAGGCATTCAGGTACTGCGTCTTGAGTACTATGAACTGTTCAGCCGCTTTTACAAAGGAAACGGCAGGGAGTTTACTCCTACAATAGCCAAAAAACAATAAATTCAAGATATGCGACGCGTATTTAAGCAACGCTTCAGAATGGAGGAAATTATGACAACATTAGTTAAAATCACATTGGCAATCGCACTCATTTTAAGTATTTTTGTACCTTTTACGGCATTTCTCATGGGCAAGAAGACAAAGAGCCGTTATAAGAAGACTTTAGCCGTAAACACATTTCTTTTCTTCGGAACACTTATTATAGCAAACATTCTTATGTACAACGGAGATGTATATGCTGCTGAAACAGCTGCTTCAAATGCTTCCGGCATCGCTACAGGTCTCGGATATATAGCTGCTGCTATGGTTACAGGTCTTTCATGTATCGGCGGCGGTATTGCCGTTGCAAGTGCAGCCAGTGCAGCCCTCGGTGCCATAAGCGAAGATTCAAGTCTTCTTGGTAAGTCACTTATCTTTGTTGGTCTTGCAGAAGGTGTTGCCCTTTACGGACTTATCATTTCATTTATGATACTCGGTAAGCTTGGCTAAAAATATGAATTTCGGCTCTGTACCAAAATGTAACAGCATTGAAAGTGAGGCACTGTTTATGCAGATGTATGTTATCAGCGACAATGTGGATACCTGCACTGGTATGCGCCTTGCAGGTATTGACGGCATAGTAATACATGAAAGGGAAGCTCTTAAGGAAGAATTTGATGAGCTTTTAAAAAATAAGGACATCGGAATAATCCTTATAACAGAAAAATTAAGCCACGACTTTTCTGACATAGTAAACAGCATAAAACTCAGCTGTCAGACGCCTCTTATCGTAGAAATTCCCGACCGTCACGGTACCGGAAGAAAAGCTGATTTTATCACGGCTTATGTCAATGAGGCAATAGGTCTTAAACTATAAAAAAGAGAAGGTGAACTAATGACCACTGACGAAAAATTGCAGCATTTTCTTGATACCTGCCTTGAGGACGCAAACGCTCAAAGCCAGGAAATGCTTTCAAAATATGAAGCATTTGCCGAAGAAGAGTTTAAATCCCACAAGGAAAAACTGGAAAAAGATGCCGCTTATATGATAAAAGCCGAAACTTTAAGGCTTACAAGAGAGAATAACAAAAAGCTCTCAAAACAGCAGTTTGAACTTATGCATGAATTTTCTTCAAGAAACGAAGAGCTTAAAGATATGCTTTTCGTAGAAGTAAAGGATATGCTTGAAGAATATATGGCAGGTTCAGCCTATATAAAACTCCTCACGGAGCAGATTAAAGAGGCAAAGGCATTTGCTAAAGGTGCCAACGTCATCGTATACCTTGACCCAGCAGACGAAAAGAATGCCAGAAGTCTTGAGATAATTACAGGTGTGTCCGTAAAAATCGACGAAAAGAGCTTCGGCGGCGGCACCAAAATATATATTCCTTCACGAAACATACTGATTGACAATTCATTTGACACAAAACTTTCCAGAATAAGAGCCGGATTCTCCTTTAATGCAAAAGGCTTGGGAAAGTAGGGAGGCATCATGAAAAACACAGGTATTATATACAGCATTAACGGTCCTGTCGTCACCATCAAAGGGCCCACTTCATTTAAGATGTCAGAAATGGTATATGTGGGAAATGAACATCTTGTAGGTGAAGTCATAGGTCTTTCCGGCACACAGACCACCATACAGGTTTTTGAAGAGACCACAGGTCTTCGCCCAGGCGAAACCGTTGAGGGTACAGGTGCGCCTATATCCGTCACTCTCGGTCCCGGCATCATAACAAATATATTTGACGGAATTGAACGTCCTCTTTCACTTATCGCAAAGGACAGCAAAGAATTTATAAACCGCGGAGTAAGCGTGAATTCGCTTGACACCTCTAAGCTTTGGAGCACGCATATGACAATTTCTGTCGGCGATTATCTTTACGGAGGATTCATTATAGCAGAAGTTCCCGAAACTCCGGGCGTACTCCACAAAGTAATGGTACCTCCTGATGTAGAGGGAACCGTTATAAGCGTGGTACCTGACGGAGAATATACCATCGAGGACACTCTTGCCGTTATCCAGCTTAAAAACGGAAACGAATACAATCTAAAAATGTCACAGCGCTGGCCTATCCGTGTTCCGCGTCCGGTAAAGAAGCGTTTTCATGCCTGCGAGCCGCTTGTAACGGGACAGCGTATACTTGATACGCTCTTTCCTATCGCAAAAGGCGGAACCGCAGCCATTCCCGGAGGCTTCGGAACAGGAAAAACCATGTCTCAGCACCAGATTGCAAAATGGTCAAATGCGGATATTATCATATATATCGGATGCGGTGAACGTGGAAATGAGATGACTCAGGTTCTCGAAGATTTTTCAAAGCTTACTGACCCAAGAAGCGGTAATCCTTTGATGGACAGAACCACACTTATAGCCAACACCTCAAATATGCCCGTTGCTGCCAGAGAAGCAAGCATTTATACAGGAATTACCCTTGCCGAATATTACCGCGATATGGGCTATGATGTTGCCATTATGGCAGATTCCACATCACGTTGGGCAGAAGCTTTAAGAGAGCTTTCAGGACGTCTTGAAGAAATGCCTGCCGAAGAAGGATTTCCGGCATACCTTGCGTCGCGCCTCAGTGCCTTTTACGAGCGTGCATGCATGGCAGAAACTCTTTCAGGAAATGAAGGCAGCGTCTCCATAATCGGTGCCGTATCTCCTCAGGGCGGTGATTTTTCCGAGCCTGTAACACAGAATACAAAACGTTTTGTAAGGTGTTTTTGGGGTCTTGACAAATCTCTTGCATATGCAAGACATTTTCCTGCCATACACTGGCTCACAAGCTACAGCGAGTATGTAAACGACCTTGCACCATGGTATGCACAAAATGTTGCTAAGAACTTCATAAGCTGCCGTAACCGCTTTATTTCAATACTCACGCAGGAAAGCAGCCTTATGGAAATAGTAAAACTTATCGGAAGTGATGTTCTCCCTGATGACCAGAAGCTGACGCTTGAAATCGCAAGGGTCATAAGACTCGGATTTTTACAGCAGAATGCCTTTCATCCTGACGACACCTGTGTCCCACTTGAAAAGCAGCTTAAAATGATGGAGATAATTCTTTATCTCTATGACCGTTCAAAAGAACTTATCGCCATGAATATGCCTATGTCGGTGCTTAAGTCGGAAAATATATTTGAGAAAATAATCTCCATAAAATATGATATTCCTAACGATAAACTTGAAATGTTTGATGATTACTATAAACTTGTTGATGAATTTTACAACAGGGTTATGGAAAGGAATGGTTAAAAATGGCTATTGAATATACAGGTCTCAGTGAAATAAACGGTCCCCTCGTGGCCATTGAGGGAGTACTCGGTGCTTCCTATGAAGAAATTGTAGAAATAAACGTAGACAACAAAGAAACCAAGCTCGGACGTATTATCACAATAAATGATGACAAGGCAGTGGTTCAGGTATTCGGCGGTACGGAAAATATGTCCCTTACCAACACCAAAACACGCCTTACGGGTCATCCTCTTGAATTTGGTCTCTCGCCTGACATACTCGGACGTACCTTTAACGGTATAGGTAAGCCGATAGACGGATTGGGGCCTATCGAGGCAAATTTGTACCGTGACGTAAACGGTAAACCTCTCAATCCTGTCATGAGAGAATATCCGCGTAACTATATAAGGACAGGAATATCCGCAATAGACGGGCTTACAACTCTTATACGAGGTCAGAAACTTCCGATATTTTCGGGAAACGGTCTTCCACATGACGAGCTTGCCGCACAAATTGTAAAGCAGGCATCACTAGGTGATAACACTGACGAAAAATTTGCCGTCGTATTTGCGGCAATGGGAGTAAAGCATGACGTAGCCGACTTCTTTAAGAGAACATTTGAAGAAAGTAACGTATCAGACCATGTATGTATGTTCTTAAACCTTGCAAATGACCCCGTTGTCGAGCGTCTCATAACTCCAAAGGTAGCGCTTACCGCTGCCGAATATCTCGCCTTTGAAAAGGGTATGCACATACTCGTAATTCTTACGGATATGACCTCATTTGCCGAGGCAATGCGTGAGGTATCATCTTCAAAAGGTGAAATACCTTCAAGAAAAGGTTACCCGGGATATCTTTATAGCGAATTTGCCACCATTTATGAGCGCGCCGGCATAGTTAAAGGCAAGCCCGGTTCTGTTACTCAGATACCGATACTTACCATGCCAAATGACGATATAACACATCCTATTCCCGACCTTACAGGCTATATTACCGAAGGTCAGATAGTACTTGACAGAAACCTTCACAGCCAAAACATTTATCCTCCGATAAATGTTCTGCCGTCTCTTTCACGTCTTATGAAGGACGGTATCGGTGAGGGATACACAAGAGAAGACCATCAGGACGTGGCAAACCAGCTCTTTTCAGCCTACGCTAAAGTAGGTGAGGCACGTTCACTGGCTTCCGTTATAGGTGAGGATGAACTTTCGCCTACCGACAAAATGTACCTTACCTTCGGAAAGGCATTTGAAGAGGAGTTTGTCGGTCAGGGTGACATGGAAAACAGAAGTATCATTGACACCCTTGATACAGGTTGGAGACTTCTTCATCTGCTTCCCCGCAACGAGCTTGACAGAATTAACACTAAGATACTTGACAAATATTATCCTGAAACTTAACACATATTTATTACGTTATCGGAACGGAGCTTTATTATGAATCCAAATGAATTTCCTACAAAGGGTAACTTAATACTGGCAAAAAATTCCCTGAAACTTGCAAAGCAGGGCTACGAGCTTATGGATAAAAAGCAAAATATTCTTGTCAAAGAACTTATGGAACTTATCGACAAGGCTTCTTCCATTCAGTCAGAGATAGACACTACCTTCCGCAGTGCCTATGCAGCACTGCAGGAGGCTAATATCAAAATGGGCATAAGAAATGTTTCCGACATTTCCCATGCCATTCCTCTTGACAACTCTATACGTATCAAAACACGAAGCATTATGGGAGCAGAAATTCCTCTTGTAACAGGCGGCGAGGAAATGAAACCGGCTTACGCATATTACAGTGCCAACGAATCTCTTGATGTGGCACGTGAAGAATTTGACAAGGTAAAACGCCTTACCCTGGAACTTGCCGGAGTTGAAAACAGTGCCTACCGTCTGGCGTCAAGCATCAATAAAACAAGAAAGCGTGCCAACGCCCTCAAAAACATTACCATTCCTCATTTTACCGAGCTGTCCGCATCAATCGCAAACGCTCTTGAAGAAAAGGAACGTGAGGAGTTCACACGCCTTAAGGTCATAAAGAGCAGAAAAGGATGATACTGCCCTTTACGGTTTCATCTTCGGTTTAAATATCAGACTGGCTATATATCCAAACACAAGTGCCGCGCTGCAGCCTACCGCTCCTGCTTTAAATCCGCCCATAAAGAGTCCGAGAAAGCCGTTTTCATCCACAGCTTCCTTTACGCCCTTTATAAGCGTATTTCCAAAGCCGATAAGCGGAACGCTGGCACCGCAGCCTGCAAAATCAATAAGAGGCTGATACCAGCCAAACAGCCCCAGTATGCTTCCAAGAACAACCAGAATAACCATAATTCTTCCCGGCATCAGCTTCGTAGTTTCCATCAGAACCTGAACCAGCGCACATATTATTCCGCCAACCAAAAATGCCCATATATAATCCATATTTTTCCCTCGCATTTCCTTCCAATTATTGCACGCAGCACTTCTATTCATCTGCATGCTCTATAACCACTCCGTGTGCTATTCCGGGTACGCTCTTGCCTTCGTTATAGCTTACAGGCGACAAAAGTGCTCCTGTCGGAACAAACAGCACCCTTTTCCATTGTCCGCTGTTTAACTGCCTCATGATATAGGCGTTAAACGTAACCGCACTGCAGCCGCAGCCGCTTCCGCCTGCATGAGTATCCTGAAGTTCCTCCGTAAATATCTCTATGCCGCAGTCCATATGTCTGTCCCTTATATCAATATTTTTTTTCATAAGCAAATCGCAAAGAATTGTGTGTCCGACGCTTCCCAAATCACCCGTGATTATCTTATCATAATAGTCAGGCTCAACATTAAAATCCCTCAGATTAGCCTCTATCGTATCTGCCGCAGCAGGTGCCATACAGGCGCCCATATTCATCGAATCCTTAACACCGTAATCAACTATCCTGCCAGTTGTTACACCTTTTATACGGACATTATAATTTCCCTTGCTTCTGCTTACTATGGCACTTCCTGCACCTGTCACCGTATAAGTGGCAGCCAGTGGTCTTTGATTACCGTATCCCAAAGGGAATCTGAACTGCTTTTCTGCACTGGCAAAATGGCTTGACGCCATAGCTACGGCATTTTCACAATATCCGGCCGCAACACACATAGCCGATAGCGAAAGACCCTCTCCATAGGTGGAACACGCTCCGTAAAGTCCAAACAGAGGCACTTCAAAATCAGCCACGCCAAATGACGTCGCTATAAGCTGACCGAGCAGATCTCCTGAAAATATATACCTTATGTCAGAAACAGGCATTTCGCTCTTGGCAAGAAGAGTTTCCAACGAATTTTTCTGTAGAAAACTCTCAGCCTCCTCCCACGACTTGCATCCACACATTCCCTCTTCAAAAACCCTGTCAAAAAATTGCCCTAAAGGTCCTTCTCCCTCCTTTTTTCCTACTACACTGGCACACTCATAAATATACGGTGCTTCCTTAAATTTCAAACTTTGCCTACCAACAATACTCATACTACACTCCATTCTATTTCATTACGCTGCGTCAAGCGTTATTCTTATATTTGCATACGGTCCTATCGCTTTCTCATTGCCTAAATATCCGTACACTATGGTCCAGCAGCCTGCTCCTACTTTTCCCTCAATGTCAAATCTTTCCTCGCACACGTCGAGAATTTTTTCAAAACGCAGCCTGTTATTTTCGTCATAAACCGCTACCACGCCTCCGGCATATCTCAAATCACTATATTCAAAATGAAGACGCGCACCTTCAAAGCTTTGTGGAATATCCACCGGTATTTTTACAATATTTGAAGCATTATCTGCCATATTTATTATCATTTCTTTTCTCATAGCAAACACTTCCTTTCCTGTATCTGACTGAATTATAATCCGGCACTGTGAACTCAGTACAAAATTCAGGAAAAATCTGTGTAAAAATTAGGTATCTTTATGCTCATCCTCTGTCATTTTCTAAAGCTCTATCAAAACACGCACTTACGCCCACATTGTAAATATCCAATAGCAAAGCCCCAAAAGCCAGCTTGAAAATATTCCGTAAAGTATTACGGGACCTGCTATGACAAATATTCTTGTTCCTTTTCCGAATACCTCTCCCTCAACACCATACTCTATGGCTGCCGCCGCTATGGAATTTGCAAAACCTGTAATAGGTACAAGGGTTCCCGCACCGCACCATTTTGCAAGAAGAGGATATACATTAAATCCCGTAAGAAGTACGCTTGCCAGTATAAGTACCAGCATTGTAAAAAGTGCCGCATCCTCTTTATCTGCCCCAAGATGTATAAACAGATTTGTAAATATCTGTCCTATGGTACATATAATGCCTCCGCTTATAAACGCTTTCAGGCATGCCAGTGGCAGACTTGTTTTTGGTGTAACATCTTTTACATAATCGTTATATCTTTTGTCACGCTCCTGCTTAACTATATCCTTCATTTTCGCTTACCTCTTTTCTGATTCAATACTTATTTCACATCAGCCGGTCAGTATAAAGGCATCAAGAAGGCTTCCAAGCACCTTGCCGACAGCCAGTGCCACTACCACATACCCAAGACCCGTGCTTATTCTTACACGTCTTACAAATATAGGTATTGCCTTTATTACCTCCGCAAGTGCTATAACCACACACCCGCTGAAAGCTCCTGCAAATACCGCGTAAACTGAACCGGCAAAAAGTCCCAGACCTGTATGGACGTCAAATACAAAAATCACATTTCCGACTATCGCGCCAAGAGCCATAATCTCCTCCACGAGATACAGATTATCCCTTGTCTTTGTAAAATGCAGCATTCTGTTGGCTACCCTTATGGTTGTCAAAAGTGCAAACAGACCTGCCGATACCACCAGGCCGCCCGAAAATGCCAATAGTGCCACTGCTACGCTGTTCATTATTTCTTCATTTCCTCCTTCATACGCTCTGCCTTGTCGAACAGTGCGTCATCGATTTCCCTCTCATATGCCGTCTGCTCTACCTCAATAGGACTTGGATCATTAGTAATCTTTTTACCGCAGAAATGATTATAAAACACCAGTATACCCATTCCGAAGCCTATACTGTACATAATCTCCATAAGCTTATTATCCCCGCTTACGCCAAAAAATTCATAGAGATTTGAAAATATTCCCGGAATATCAACGTCATTGTCATACGCTATAATAGTGAATGCGCTTCCGCAAAATGTAAGAATACATATAAATATAAGATTGACAAATTTAAGTATTTCTCCACGATACCACGGCTTACTCTCGTCAATGTAATCTATCACAAAATCTTCTTCACCGATATTCTCTATCTGAACACCCGGACATACATCATTTATCTTCTTTATGACATCCATCACCGAAAACACTATTCTGTCACGTTTTACCTTCGGTGCCACATGCACCAGCTTAATGGCATTAACCTTGCTTTCAAGCGTCTTATCATCGCAAAATACATCCGCTATGCTTCCTATCGTAACGTCTTTTTCCGACACCTCATTATTACGTTCAAATCTGATGTATACAATAAAATCCCCCATACACTCACGCTCCTTCTTAGGTAGTATGAGCATATGGGGGACAAAATATCACATAAATTTATTATTTTATATTATTTTCTGCATAATAATCTTCAAACAATTTATTGACAGCATCAAGTGTATCCGTCGAAATACTTGGAAGGTCCTTTCCCCATGCCTTTGTAGCCTGGTCAAAGCCCTTCTGTACGGCTTCCTGCATTTTTTTCATCTTCTCAGGGTCATCTCCTGCCAAAGCCTTGGCAAAATCAAACATTCTCTCTGAGGTCTGCTTTACACCCCAGTATCCGTCTTCCGCTATGTCAGCCTTAGCCTGTGCGATGGTATCTGCATCCGCCGTAAAGTTTCCTTCTGCAAGCTTTTTCCACATATCATCAGCCGTACCGATTGTCACGCCCTGCTTTTTAAACATCGTAGTGACAAGATTTTGAAGCTGAGAAAGTCTTTCCTGTGTATCCGCCTTCATCCTGGCGATTACCTTGCTTCGCTCGGCACTTGTACTCTTGCTTGGTTCGTATACCGCTGCTGCCTCCGTCTTAGTAGTCTTAGTTTCTTCCTGCTTTTTTGTGTTGCTGTATGCGGCAGTACCATATGTATCTGCTGCTGATGTTACTCCGTTAACATTCATAATATTGCCTCCTTGCCATAAAATGATAAAACAATAAACTTCACTTAAAATAAGTCCAAAATAATGCCATTCATTACAAATACTGATTAAAGCTGCTGCTTCCCGTTGTAGCTGCCGCACTCTGTGCATAATTGCCTATTGTTGTTGCCTTGCTTGCAACTGCAAACGACAATGACGAGGTTCCGTTGAATATACTCTTAACAGCGTCTTCACCGGCATTTTTAAGCTTGTCCTCATCAATGGTAAGCTTGTTGTCAGAGCCGATGGTAATGCCTATATTCTCCAGACTCTTGGCATATGTATTAACCGTACCCGTAAGGAATTTGGTGGTGCTTGTGACATTTTTTGTAACAGTATTCTTTGTGGAATCAAGCAGATTATTATAATCACTCACAAACTGCTTAACGCCCTTAATCGTATCTTCTGAACCTGAATCAGCAGAAAACACAGAGCCTTTGCCCTTAGAATACATAGCAGTAGCCGACTTTACAAGCTTATCTGCACTGCTCTTAACATCCGTCAGCGTCTTGTCAACAGTCTTTAACCTGTCTGTACTGCCTGCATTCTTTCCGTTCAGAATATCTCCTGCTGCACTGCTTGTCTTGCCTGACTTAGTATCGTAATATGCATTAAGAAGCTTTTTATAGCTGCCGCTCTTGATTGACGAATAATCAGACAGTGACGCATAGAATGAGTTACCTGAATTATTGGACAGACCTGAAAACAATCCGCTAAAATAGTTAAAGTTCATCCTTTTCTCCTCCTTTCGTAAAATATTTGATTGGGAACATACCCCATTTTTTTTACACAACAGGTACAATATCCCTATTTTCATTATAATACCACAGCTATAATTTTACAATAGTATTTGCATTGAAAAATACTGTCTGTTTAAAAACATTAAAAACGGCACTCTTTACGAGTGCCGTCCACATCTTTTATTCATAATATCTTAAATCAAGCTCTTGTAAAGCTCTGTAATCTCCTCTACGCTTGTTTCGCGAGGATTGCCCGGACGGCAAGCGTCGTCATAAGCTGACTGAGCGAGGAAAGGTATATCCTCAGGTTTTACAATATCCTTCAAATCAGCAGGAATACCTACATCCTGTGCAAGCTTTCTTACTGCTTCTATTGCTGCGCTTCTGTATTCGTCAACAGTCATATTTTCTGTGCCGCATACACCCATAGCCTTCGCTATATCACGATATTTCTCGCCTGTTGCAGGAGCATTGTACTCCATAACGGTAGGAAGAATAATGGCATTAGCTATTCCGTGAGGAGTATCATACAACGCTCCCAAAGGATGCGCCATAGAATGAACTATTCCAAGACCGACATTTGAAAATCCCATTCCTGCTATGTACTGTCCAAGAGCCATTCCTTCTCTGCCCTCCGGTGTATTCTCAACCGCACCTCTTAAGTTCTTTGATATTATCTCAATTGCTTTCAGGTGGAACATATCAGAAAGCTCCCATGCACCTGCTGTTATATATCCCTCAATGGCGTGCGTCAGTGCATCCATACCTGTTGCCGCAGTAAGTCCCTTTGGCATGCTTGACATCATATCAGGGTCTACAACTGCCACTATAGGAATATCATGCGGGTCAACGCATACCATTTTACGGTTTTTCTCGGCATCAGTTATAACATAATTGATAGTAACCTCTGCCGCAGTACCTGCCGTAGTAGGAACAGCTATAATAGGAACGCAAGGCTTCTTTGTAGGCGCAACACCCTCAAGGCTTCTTACATCCGCAAATTCAGGATTATTGATGATAATGCCTATTGCCTTTGCGGTATCCATTGAAGAACCGCCGCCTATTGCTATTATGTAGTCCGCACCGGCTGCCTTAAATGCCGCTACACCGCTTTGAACATTTTCAATAGTTGGATTAGGCTTTATTTCAGAATATACTTCATACGCAAGACCATTTTCATCAAGTACATCAAGTACCTTCTTTGTTACGCCAAACTTAATCAGGTCAGGGTCTGAGCATACCAAAGCCTTCTTAAATCCCCTGCCAATCGCCTCAGTTGCAATATTTTTGATTGCACCTGAACCATGATAAGATGTTTCATTCAAAATAAATCTCTGTGCCATTTTTCATTCTCCTTTCACATGTATAAAAACCGCCCGACACTAAAATGTATCTAATATTATTTTACTACTATCTGCAATTTTATACAAGAATTTTGTGAAAAATATGTCATACTTTTAAGCTTTTTTTATCTCACCCGCTTTTACAAGCGACCACTTTGCAACACTAGGTCCTAAAATCGAGTATATAAATGTTGAGCAGAGTATTACCGTTCTTATGGCAGGTCCGTATTGAGGCACCAGCTTCTGTGCCACCATTATAAGACCTAGTGCCACTCCTGCCTGAGGCATGAGAGTAGGTCCCAGATATTTGCAGGTTGCCGCGTCCTGATGAGTCAGCTTTCCACCGACAAATGCGCCAAGCATCTTTCCTGCCACTCTCATAACAACATACACTATGCCTATAAGTCCTATGCTCTTAAGCTCATTAAGTGCAAATCCTGCACCGCTTATTGTAAAGAAAAGCATAAGAAGAGGCGGCGTAAATGCGTTTGATATATCCATAAGTTCATCTATATCATTTGACAGATTAACCATAGCCGCACCAAGCGCCATACAGCTTAAAAGTGATGAACCTCCTACCATTCCCGAAAGCCATATTGTAATCATAACTATGCCCACAATAACGCACAGCCTGTTTGCCGCCTTCTTAAAATGTCTTAGGAATATCATCATAACCATTGCCATAAAAAAGCCAAGCACAAACGATATAAATACTTCATAAAGAGGAGTAAGTGCCGACATTATTGAAAATGCCTTTCCGCTTTCCATACTCTTTACTATTGTAGTGGCAAATCCAAAAGCAATAAGTGCCGTTGCGTCATCTATTGCCACCACGCTCATAAGCATTGAGGTCATGGGACCTTTTGCATTGTACTGCTTTACTACCATAATGGTCTGGGCAGGAGCCGTTGCTGCTGATATTGCACTAAGAAGAATTGACAGAGGAAGCGGGAATCTAAGCAGAACACATGCCAAAAGAACAAGTGCCACGGCACCAAAACTCTCAAGGCAGGCTATAACCACCGGTGCTGCACCCACTTTCTTAAAGTATGAGATTTTAAACTCACTTCCTATGGAAAATGCTATAAATCCTAATGCTATATCAGAAGCAACGCCAAAGTTATCCACCATATCGGCAGATATGATGTTAAAACAGCATGGTCCAAGAAGAAGACCTGCTATCAGGTATCCTGTGACATTCGGCATTTTAAGGTGCTTGACAAGCCTTCCGAATATAAGAGCTGTCAGCATAACAATGCCTATGTCAAAAATAATCGTGTCACTCATATTTCCTTATTCCCTTCGTAAAATCAACAGGAATACTGAATACTATTCCTACATTCTCGTGGTTCAAATCGCCCACTACCTTTTCAATAGCAGTCACTGCCGTCTCCACTTCGTCTTTTTCAAGCACCATAAGGATAGTGTTGCTCTTTGCTCTTGAAGGAGAATTAAGCACGCCTCTTATCGCGCCGAAAAACACCGAGCTTTCCTCATCATGATGAAGCATCTTTGCCATTCCGGTGCTTTCTATTACCGTAGCACCTCTTATTCCGGACTCTTCAAGCTCTGTAAGCACTTCATCAAGTTTTTCATGATTGTTAAGCACAAATACCAAAAGTTCCATTTTTTACCTCTCTTTCCAAAACATCCTTTCCGAACGTTTAAACATTCTAAGCTACAAACACAAGCTGTACAAGAAGCATATACAGCACCGTTCCGCCTCCTATGCTTACCACCAGATTATGCCACAGCTTGTGAGCTATAACCACATAAATCACGGCTATTATCTCAGCAAGCCCGTGGGTAGGTCCCAGTATATCCATACCCTTTAAGCAGTATACCACCAGCATACCTATGATTGCATACGGAAGCACATCGCCAAGATATTTTATAAGCTTGGGTGTTTTTCTGTTCTCTCTAAACACTATAAAAGGTATCGCCCTTGTCATAAGCGTTACCACCGACATAACCGCTATCGATATAAGAGTTTTCATGTGCGCGTCCTCCCTTCAATCCTCTGTCTGAAGCCTAAAAGAAGTGCAAGCATGAACATCATCGAAAGCACTATAAAATTGTCAGGTCCCACAAGAAGTAAAGCTATGACAGACACCACAACTCCTATAAGGGCAGGTATGTGATTTTTTACGGTTTCCCACTGTTCTACAAATATGACCACAAAAAGCGCCGTCATCGCAAAGTCTATGCCTGTTGAGTCAAACTTTATGAAAGAACCGGCAAGTGCGCCAATCGTTGAACCGAATACCCAGTAGCTTTGGTCAAGAAGTGCAATAAAAAAGTAAAACCATTTTTCGTCCACTCCTTCCGGAGCCTTTGTACTGCAAAGAAGCGAATATGTCTCATCCGTCAGGGAAAATATCATATATGGCTTTTTCTTTCCCATACCCTTAAATTTTCCGAGCATCGACAGACCGTAAAACAAATGTCTTGCATTTACCATAAACGTCATAACAGCCGTATTTATGATATTTGCTCCTCCGGCAAGAAGATTTACTCCCAAAAACTGACCGCTGCCCGCATAAATAGTGAGCGACATTAATATCGCCCACATAAAATGATAACCCTTACTTGTCAAAGACACTCCGAATGCTATTCCCAGAAACAGATACCCTAAAAATACAGGTATTGTATGTGGAAACGCTGCCCTAAAAGCCTTCTTTTTCATATTATTTCCTGCTTTTCCATATATCTTTATCGTACTCAGCTATGGTTCTGTCTGATGAAAAGAAGCCTGATTTGGCTATATTGACAAGTGCCTTGGCTGCCCACGCACGCCTGTCTTCATAGTCCGCAAGAGCCTTTTCTTTCACGCTGATGTACTCTTTTAAATCAAGAAGCGTCATAAACCAATCCTTGTTTATCAGTTCCTTGTAAAGTCTTGTAAGCATTTCCTTATCGCCAAGTCTTATCATATCACTGCTGACGATAAAGTCAACCAGATTTTTGATAAGTTCATCACCATTGTAAATATCCTTTGATACATAAGTGTGATTCTTATAATGCTCTATAACCGTATTGCTGTCAGCTCCGAAGGTATATATATTCTCCTCTCCCACAAGCTCTGCAATCTCCACGTTTGCTCCGTCCATTGTTCCGAGGGTCAGTGCACCGTTGAGCATAAATTTCATATTTCCCGTACCTGACGCTTCTTTAGATGCAAGTGAAATCTGCTCCGAAATATCACATGCAGGAATAACTTTCGCTGCCTTTGTAACATTGTAATTTTCAATCATTACCACCTTAAGATACGGACTTACCTCAGGATCATTGTTGATAAGCTCTGAAAGACACAGTATAAGGTGAATTATATCCTTCGCTATAACATAGGCAGGAGCCGCCTTGGCGCCAAATATAACCGTAATAGGAGTCTTTGGCTTATTTCCCTTCTTAATCTCAAGGTACTTGTATATGACATAGAGAGCATTCATCTGCTGACGCTTGTATTCGTGAAGACGTTTTACCTGAACATCAAATACAGAATCAGCGTCTATATCAATTCCCTGCGTCTTTTTAAGATAATCGGCAAACCTTACTTTATTGTTGTGCTTGATTTCATTAAGACGCATGAGAACATTTTCATCATTTTTAAAGTCCAGAAGCTTTGAAAGCTGTGCGGAATCCTTTTTGTAACCGTCCCCGATAAGTCCGGTAATAAATGATGCCAGTTCCTCGTTACAGTGCAGAAGCCATCTTCTGAACGTAATGCCGTTTGTCTTATTGTTAAATTTTTCAGGATAGAGCTTATAGAAATTGTTAAGTTCCTCCTTCTTTAATATCTCCGTGTGAAGATACGCAACACCGTTTACACTGTAACCATAGTGTATATCTATATGTGCCATATGCACTCTGTCGTTATCATCGATGATATATACGCTCTTATCGTCAAATGCAGTGCGCACCCTTCTGTCAAGTTCCTTTATAATAGGCACAAGCTGCGGCACAGCCTTTTCAAGGAAAGATAACGGCCATTTTTCAAGTGCTTCCGCAAGTATGGTATGATTTGTATATGCGCAGGTTTTACTTACGATTTCTACTGCTTCGTCCATACTTATACCCTCTGCCGTAAGCAGTCTTATAAGTTCAGGTATAATCATGGTAGGGTGAGTATCATTTATCTGAATTGCGGCATATTCGTAAAGGTCGTGAAGATTTGAGCCTGCTGCCCTGCACTCGTCAAGTATAAGCCTTGCTCCGTTGCTTACCATAAAATACTGCTGGTATACTCTTAAAAGACGTCCGTCGTCATCGCTGTCATCAGGATAGAGAAACAGCGTCAGATTCTTCTTTATGTCTTTCTTGTCAAAATCAATGGAGTCTTCCTTAACGATACTCTCATCTACCGATTCAACATCAAACAGATGAAGTTTATTTGTTCTGTTGTCATATCCGACCACATCAATATCATACATTCTTGACTTAACCTTTATGTCTCCAAATGTAATGTCGTAAACCACATCCGTCTTTGTAAGCCATGATTTTTCTTCAATCCATGGATTTGGCAAAGCTTTCTGACAGTTGTTTTCAAATACCTGCTTAAAAAGTCCGTAATGATAATTAAGACCTATACCGTCTCCCTTAATTCCAAGCGAAGCCATGGAATCAAGAAAACACGCTGCCAGACGGCCAAGACCGCCGTTTCCGAGAGACGGCTCCGGCTCAGCTTCCTCTATGTCATAGATAGAAAATCCTTCACGTTCAAGTTCTTCCTTAACCTCATCAAACATTCCAAGATTGATAAGGTTGTTTGACAAAAGTTTTCCTATAAGAAACTCAGCAGACACATAATACACTTTCTTCTTTCCGGAAGCACTTACTTTCTTTTGTGCCTCCTCCTTAACTTTGTCAAGCAATTCAAAATATTTTTCTTTAACTGTCATAATTACCTCACATTCCGAAGTGACTTACCGCACTCCACAATTTTAAATTCTTCCGTACAGGCTCATCATATTCTTTAATTCCTTTGCCTGCCTTGCATTGTATTCATTTTTAACCATTCTCCACTTCCAGTTATTACCAAGAGTGGACGGAAAGTTAATCCTTGCATCAGCTCCGAGCTTTAAAATATCCTGCATTCGGAGTATCGCAGTATCCGCAACACTGGAACACAGCGCTCTTATGACCGTGTCATCAAGCTCTTCTTTTGTATCTGCGCCAAGATACGCCATCATATGCTTAAGTTCAGCCTTGCTTCTGGTATCCACATAAGCCCGAAACGGCTCATTGTCATGAGTTCCTATATATAAAACACTGTTTTTCCTTAAATTATGCGGCAGATGGTCATTTGACGCATCACCTCCAAAGGCAAACTGCAAGACCTTCATTCCCGGAAATCCTGTCTGTTCCAACACGTTTATGACCTCCGGCGTAAGCGCGCCCAAATCCTCAGCTATGATTCTTCCAAGTCCAAGCGTTTCCACTATGGCATTTGTAAGTTTAAGTCCGGGGCCCTTCTCATACCAGCCGTACTTTGCACTTTTATCATATGGTATGCAATAATACCTGACTATTCCTATAAAATGATCGATTCGTATTATGTCGTACAGTCTTCCGAGTGCTTTCATCCTGCTTTTAAACCATGCAAATTTTTCTTTTTCGTGGGTTTCCCAGTTATAAAGCGGATTGCCCCACTTCTGCCCATCCTCGCAAAAGTCATCCGGAGGACATCCCGCGACCTCAGTCTGACGCAGTTTTTCATCAAGTCTGAAAAGTTCAGGATTTACCCACACATCCGAGCTGTCATACGAAACATATATCGGCATATCTCCTATAATCCTTATTCCCCTGTCATTTGCATATTTTTTAAGTTTATCCCACTGCTCGTAAAACTTATACTGCAAAAACTTGTGAAAATATATGTCGTCCGCTAGCTCCTTTTTATATCTCTTCAAAGCTTTATTATCACGAAATCTTATATCCTCGTCCCACTCTGACCATTCCTTATCTCCAAAATATGACTTCACAGCCATAAACAGAGCATAATCCGAAAGCCACTTTTCACGTTTTTCAAATTTTTCAAAAGCTTCACACTGGGCATTTTTCCAGCGTTTGAAAGCCTTTCTTAATATAGCGTACCTGTTTTTGTACTGCTTTTCGTAATCAACATATCTCTCACTCTGACCATAATCAAAGTCGTTAAGTTCCTTCGCCGTCAAAAGTTTCTCTGACTTTAAAATATCCAAATCAATAAAATAAGGATTGCCCGCAAACGCCGAGGGCGACTGGTAAGGGCTGTCTCCATAACTTGTCGGTCCAAGAGGCAGTACCTGCCAGTAGCTCTGCCCCGCAGCGCACAGCCAATCCACATATTTATAGGCTTCCTTGCCAAATGTACCTATACCGTATTTTGAGGGCAGTGAGCTTACCGGTAAAAGTATGCCTGCTCCCCTTTTCAATTCGCCTGTCATACACAATCTCCGTTTCCTATGTTAAATTGTTATTATTTTATCACACTTTAGAAATTGTGTAAACACTTATATATTTTCATTAAATGTTACTTTTACGCATGTACCCACATTAAGCTCACTATCAAGCGTCAGAACCGCATTAGGATGCTGTGCAATAATATGCTTTACTATGGCAAGACCTAGTCCCGTTCCTCCCGTAGACTTGGAACGGCTCTTATCTACCCTGTAGAAGCGTTCAAACACGCGGTCAAGGTCCTCCTTAGGAATACCTATTCCCGTATCGCGTATAGACAGCTCCACGCAGTCTCCATGGTGCTCACCGCCCTGCTGCCTGCTGCCCGTATGTTTAACGGACACATATACATCGCCGTTTGGCTTATTGTATCTTATTGCATTTCCGCAGACATTGACAAGTAACTCCTCTATCATTTCCCTGTTTCCGGTCACATATGCACTTTCTCCCTCAAAATGCATATTTACATTACTTTTTGAGGCTGTAACGCTCAATGTATCCACACAGCTTCTTGCCATTTCCGTAAGATTAAGTTTCTCCATCAAAACTTCATCCGTAGTTTTAAAATCAAGCGAGGAGAGCTTTATTATATCATTGATAAGGCTCAACAACCTATCCGAATTTTTGTGTATCTCACCCGCAAATCTCTTTGTGTCCTCCTCATCTGCCATACCATTTTGTATAATCTCCGAATATCCGCTTATGGCGGTAAGCGGTGTCTTAAGCTCATGTGAGACATTTGCGGTAAATTCCTGACGCATTTTAGCGCCTTTTATTATGTCCTTATGCTGTGTTGATATACGCTCCACAACAGGTTCCAATTCTTTATATGTACTTATGTTGGTATCACTGTCAAGATTGTCCGACAGCTTTTCTATAGGAGCTACTATACTCTTTGTGAGAAAATGCGACAAAATTATGCAAAAGCCCCATAAGAGCAACAAAATAAGAAGCATCGCAGGAAGGGTACTAATAAATATCGCCATTATGCTTTTTGCTTCCTTGGATACACGAAGTATATTGCCGTCAGACAGTAATATGGCATAATAAAATGTGCTTTTACCGAAAGTATCGGACTTTCTTATGGACTGTCCCTCTCCTTTATCCTTTGCCTCTATTATCTCCGGTCTGTCCTTGTGATTGTTCATACTATCCGAATCAGTGTATGAATCATAGTCTACATGTCCGTCATCATTTATGATCGTAACTCTTATATCCTCAAGCTCCGCTTTATCTATAAAAGACTCAAGTTCTTTGATATTCTCAATTCCCGAGATAGTCCGGACATACGTTTTGAGCTCTTTTATTACCTCTTTCTCAAAGAGTTCATAAAAAAGCTTTGTGCATAGTACGGCACACACAAGTATTGTAAGTGCGGTAAGTGTTATTAACTTTATGTTTATCTTTCTTTTAAGTGTCATAGCTGCCTCTCGTTTTGAAGCGTTATTCAACAGACTCTTATCTTGATGTCTGTTACGCTTTTTAATTTACTCCATAACATAACCGACATTTCTTATAGTCTTAATCCTTGCGCCCTCTTCTCCAAGTTTCTGTCTTAATGTCTTAATATGTACATCAAGAGTCCTTGACTCACCTTCATAGTCGGTACTCCATATCCTGTCCATTATGACATCCCTTGACATTACCCTGTTTCTGTTATTCATAAGGAGGCTCAAAAGCTCATATTCTTTGAATGTAAGCTCACACACCCTGTCATCAACATATACCGTATGGCGTTCATCATCCATATATATTTTTCCAAGTCGTATAACCTTATCTTCTTTTGATTCTCCTGTCCTTCTTAATAGTGCCTTGACTCTTGAGACCAGTTCCATTACTCCGAACGGCTTTGATATGTAATCATCAGCACCAAGTTCCAGACCTTTTACAGTATCTATCTCAGTAGTCTTTGCAGTCACCATGATAACTGGGATACGTCTTGTATCAGGCGTGCTTCTAAGCTTTTTCAATATGCTCAGCCCATCCTCATCAGGAAGCATTATATCAAGAATAACGATATCCGGTTGCTTTTCAGCAATTCGCTTATAAAAGTCTTTGGCATTTTCAAAGCCGCATACTATATACCCGCTGTTTTTAAGCGAAAACATCTCTATCTCCTGTATATTTTTATCATCCTCAACAATGTATATGAGTGACATAGCAAAGTCTCCTTCCCATAGTCCTGATATAATCAGACATTCACAAACCTCTTTACTGCATGGCAGCTTAATTTTAACTTAATTATAATCCCCCAAAGTAAAATGTGCCAGTGTTTAATGTAAAAATCAAGTAAAATTATCTACTCTTTTGTTCCTGTAATAGAGAATAATACCCACTCTGCTATATTTGTAGCGTGGTCTCCTATTCTCTCAAAATATTTTGCCACCATAAGAAGGTCCGTTGCCTGCTCACCGTTCGCTGGATCAATCGATATGAGTGATATAAGTTCGCTTTTTACCTTTACAAAGAGATCGTCAACTATGTCATCGCTCTCTATTACATGCCTTGCAAGCTCCACATCCTTATTTACAAAGGAATCAATACTGCTTACCACCATAACCGTGGTTTCCTTTGCCATCTGTGTTATATGCTCGAGTTTCTTTATATACGGAGTTTTTGCCATTGAACGTGTTATTTCCGATATATCAGCTGCCTGGTCTCCTATACGTTCCATATCCGTAATCATCTTCAGGGCTGAAGAAATCAGCCTTAAATCTCTTGCTACAGGCTGCTGCTGCATAAGCATTTTAAGGCAAAGATTTTCTATAACCTTTTCCTGATGGTCTATGGTAGCGTCAAACTCTATTGCCTGATTTGCAAGTTCCACATCCTGACGTGCAAGGGCTGACACAGCCATCTCTATCGCCTTTTCGATGTAGCTTCCCATCTCAATAAGCTCATTGTTTAATGTATCCAACTGTTTATCAAAAAAATTTCGCATTTTATCAACCAAACCTTCCTGTGATATAATCCTCTGTTCTCTTGTCCTTAGGCATAGAAAACATTTCCTCCGTATCAGCAAATTCAATTATCTCGCCAAGCAGGAAAAATGCCGTCTTGTCCGATACTCTTGTTGCCTGCTGCATATTATGGGTAACCATAACAATGGTGTAATCCTTCTTAAGTTCCAAGACCAAATCCTCTATCTTTGTTGTAGATATTGGGTCAAGTGCTGATGTAGGCTCGTCCATAAGTATGACCTCAGGTTCTACCGCAAGTGCTCTTGCAATGCAAAGTCTCTGCTGCTGTCCTCCCGAAAGTCCAAGTGCGCTCTTTTTAAGTCTGTCCTTTAGCTCATCCCATATAGCTGCATTTTTAAGGGAGCGTTCCACTATCTCATCAAGCTCTGACTTCTTCTTTATTCCATGTGTTCTTGGTCCGAATGCTATGTTGTCATACACGCTCATAGGGAACGGATTAGGCTTCTGAAAGACCATTCCTACTCTCTTTCTTAAAATATTGATGTCCATATCTCCGTAGATATCCTCGCCGTCAAGAAGCACGTTTCCTGTTATCTTACAGCCTGCCACCAAATCATTCATCCTGTTAAGCGACTTTAAAAATGTGGATTTGCCGCATCCTGAAGGACCTATAAATGCCGTTATCTCATTAGCCTTTATATCGATATTAAGTTTTTTCAAGGCGTGAAAATCGCCATAGTATAAGTCAAGTCCTGACACGTTAAATTTATCTTTCATATATTCACCTATACCTTTGATATTCTTTTTGCAATAAATGACGCTAGGGCATTTATCAGCATAACAACTATAAGCAACACGACAGCCGTGGCATATGCCTCACCCGTATGAAGTCCTTCTCTCGACAGGCTGTACATATGTATTGCCAGCGTACGTCCCGAAGAAAATACATTCTGTATCATGGCGGTATCTGTTCCTGCCGTATACATAAGAGCTGCCGTTTCACCTACTATTCTTCCGGTAGCCAGTATTATTCCGGAAAGTATTCCGGGAACTGCACTTGGAAGAACTATTTTAAATATGGTTCTAAGCTTTCCGACGCCAAGCGCAAAACTTCCCTCCCTGTAAGAAACAGGTACGGCAAGAAGTGCTTCCTCGCTTGTTCTCATAATTGTAGGAAGCACCATAATAGCGAGTGTAAATGCGCCCGCAAGTATGGATTTGCCCCAATGAAGGGAATATACAAAGAAGAGCATACCAAACAGACCGTAGACAATGGATGGTATACCTGATAAGGTTTCCGTAGTTACACTTATAATCTTAACTATTTTATTTTCCTTATTTGCGTATTCCACCAGATATATTGCCGAGCCTATTCCAAACGGTACCGCTACCAAAAGCGTCATTGCCGTCACGGCCACTGTTGTCACAATTGCAGGTAGCATGGAGCAGTTATCCGAATTATACTTTACGGCAAACAAATCTCTGTTCAAATTTGGTATTCCGTTTACCAGTATATGCACCACGATAAATCCGAGAGCGCCGACAGTCACAATCGCTGACAGTATAACTATAAGGAATAAGGCAAATGAACCCGGATGGCTTTTGTAGGTTTTAAGCTTAAGTGCAAGTTTACTTTTCTTTTCATTTGCCATCACTGCACCTTCTTTCCTTTAAGGATATTAAAGCAGATATTTATTATCAGTATAAATACAAAAAGTACTACGCCTGTAGCTATAAGCGCCTCACTGTGAAGTCCTGCAGCATATCCCATTTCCATTACAATATTTGTAGTCATTGTTCTCACGCCGCTTAACAGGCTGTCCGGAACAACCGGCTCATCACCGCCCATCATAACAACCGCCATAGTTTCACCGATGGCACGTCCCACTCCCAATACTACAGCAGCGAACACGCCTGACTTTGCTGCCGGAAGTACCACTCTGAATATACTTCGCTCCGGTGTAGCTCCCAGTGCCAATGCGCCTTCGTAATAGTTTTCAGGGACCGCCCTGAGACTTGCTTCCGATACTCCTATAATTGTCGGCAGAATCATAAGTCCTAAAAGCACTGAAGCCGTAAGAACGCTGTAACCTGTTCCTCCTATGTAATCTCTCACAAACGGAACTATAACAGCCATACCAAAAAATCCGTATATTACGCTTGGTATGCTGGCAAGCAAGTCCACCGCCGGTTTAAGGAACCTGTAAAGTCCCTTCGGGCAGTACCTTGCCATAAATACTGCCATAAATATTCCTATAGGAACGCCTACAATAATTGCTCCTGCCGTAACATAGAGGCTTCCGACAATCATTGAAAATATTCCGTATATTTCCGAGCTTGGCTTCCATATCTTTCCAAATACAAATTCTTTAAATCCGATTTTTGCTATGGCCGGAATACCATTTCCGAAAAGATATATGCAGATGAGGGCGACTGCGAGTATTGACACGCAGGCGACCCCCAAAAATACATATTCCATTATCTTTTCATGCTTCCTCATACAAATTCTTCCTTCCGAAGCGTTTTACTATTTTACATCCTTCCAGACGCTTGCTTCGCCTGTGAATATCTTCTTAACCTGTTCGCTTGTAAGGTTATCAACATTGTTTTCCTTGTTTACTATAACTGCGATACCGTCCATAGCTATAGTCTTGCTTGAAACGCCTTCTTTTGTTTCAGTATCCTTAAGCTCTCTTGAAGCCATACCTATATCACAAGCACCCTTTATTGTATCCTTTACACCTGTTGATGAATCGCTTTCCTGGATTGTAACAGTAGCATTAGGATTAACCTTCTCATAAGCTTCCTTTAACTTTTCCATTACAGGTGTTACAGATGAAGAACCGCTGACAACAACCTTTCCTGAAGGCTTTGAACCATTGTATGCTGCTGCGTCTGAAACCTTAATGTATCCTTTTGACTCGATAATTGCCTGACCGTCAGCACTCATAATGTAATCGATAAAATCCTGTGCCACTTCACTTACCTTAGACTGTGTAACAATGTTAAAAGGTCTTGATATCTTATACTTTCCGCTTTTGATATTTTCTACTGTAGCCTCTACACCGTCAATCTTAACTGCCTTAACTGTATCGTTAAGTGAGCCAAGTGAACTGTAGCCGATAGAGTGAACATCTCCTGATACCGTGGTCATCATAACTGATGTATTGTTTGTTTGAACTGCTGTTGAAACAGTTTTGTCTACCTTTTTTCCATCAGCGTCCTTTTCCTCAACACCAAAAAGTTCAATAAATGCTCCTCTTGTTCCTGATCCTTCTTCTCTTGTTACAACCGTGATTTCATGATTTTCATCAAAGCCGGATGCCTTCTTTTTACATCCCATACAAGCTCCTAATGCCATCACAGTTACCATAGTAAGAGCTAATGTCTTTTTTAATTTTTTGCTTACCATATTTTTTTCTTCCTTTCATTTTGGCTTTTCCTTAAAGCCTTGCTTTTTGTTTACACTCACATACTACAAAACATAAGTAAAGAACAATACCTTTTTGGAGTAAATATTGTGTAAAATGAACGTAAAAACCGCAGGCATCAAATGTATCCTTAACATTAATCATCTGTAAACATCAGTGACACATTTAATGCCCGCGGTCGGGTATTTCAAATATTCTTATGTAGGTTCAGCCACATTTTAAAATGTGTGCCGCACGGTCAGTATATTAAAGATTTACCTGTGGAGTCTTTGCAAGCGAAGCAGCTATTTCTTCGTCAGTAGGTATGTAATCAGTCATAACGCCGTCGTTGAACTTCTGATATGCTACCATATCAAAATATCCCGTTCCCGTAAGACCGAATACAATATTCTTAGCCTCGCCTGTCTCCTTGCACTTAAGTGCCTCGTCGATAGCTACCTTGATAGCATGGCTGCTCTCTGGTGCAGGGAGGATACCCTCAATTCTTGCAAACTTTTGAGCTGCCGCAAATACATCTGTCTGCTGTACGCTTGTAGCCTCGATATATCCGTCATGGTAGAGTTGTGATACTATCGAGCTCATTCCGTGATAGCGAAGACCGCCTGCGTGATTTGGTGCAGGCATAAATCCGCTTCCGAGAGTGTACATCTTTGCAAGAGGACATACCTTTCCCGTATCGCAGAAATCGTACACATACTTTCCTCTTGTAAGGCTCGGACATGAAGCTGGCTCTACCGCTATAATCCTGTAATCGGCTTCACCTCTTAACATTTCACCCACGAAAGGAGATATAAGACCGCCGAGGTTAGAACCGCCTCCGGCACATCCTATAATAATATCAGGCTTAATATCGTATTTTTCGCATGCAGTTTTGGTTTCAAGACCTATAACAGTCTGGTGCAGAAGTACCTGTGAAAGCACAGAGCCAAGAACATATCTGTAACCTTCCTGGCTTACGGCTGCCTCAACTGCCTCTGATATTGCACATCCAAGGCTTCCCGTTGTACCCGGAAATTCTTCGTTAATCTTACGTCCTACATTTGTATTCATCGAAGGAGATGGCGTAACCTGTGCTCCGTATGTTCTCATTACCTCACGTCTGAAAGGCTTCTGCTCGTATGATACCTTTACCATATAAACCTGACAATCAAGTCCGAAGTAAGCGCTTGCCATGGAAAGAGCCGTACCCCACTGACCTGCTCCCGTTTCAGTCGTGACACCCTTAAGTCCCTGCTTCTTTGCATAGTATGCCTGCGCTATTGCTGAGTTAAGCTTATGGCTTCCTGACGTATTATTTCCTTCAAATTTGTTATAAATAT
>CAMEJP010000010.1 GCA_945920185.1 uncultured Eubacterium sp.
GAAGAGCCAAAGATTAGGAAATATAGTTTGTAAATGTGATTAAATGCATGTAGAAATTTCAGTTTTTAGAACTGGAGAAAACGAAATTTGGAAGGAGATGACTCTTATGGAATACGGGGTAGTAGTGGCTGTTATCTTTGTAATTGCAATAGGTATATACGTTGGTCTAAAGTATAAAAAGAATAGATAAAATTCCGGTTTTTCTAGATAATCTATTTTAAATTTTGAGGTAATTATGGATAAAGAGCATATGATTATTACTTACTCCACAAGTCAGATAGCAAGAATTGTAGGATTGCATCCAAACACCGTAAGGCTGTATGAGGAATGGGGACTGATACAAAAACCTGAACGAAAAAAGAATGGATAGCGTATATATACTGATGTTCATATTAAGCAGTTTGAATTGGCTAAAAAAGCCCTTCAAATCGAAGTGTTACAGGCAGGACTTAGAAAAAGAATGGTAAATGCCGTGAAATTGTCAGCCGCTTGCCGATGGGATGAAGCAATCGGGGCGGTTGAGGAGTACGTCCGGATAGCAAAGCAGGAAATTGAACATGCAAAAGAGGCTGTGGGACTATGTGAAATACTATATAAACAACCGGAAAAAGATGATGTTTATTATAAGAGAGTGCAGGCAGCCAAGAAATTAGGTTTAACGATTGATACCATTAGGAATTGGGAAATGAATGGATTGCTTACGGTAAAACGGAAAGAGAACGGCTATCGTATATATGATTCAAATGATATGAACCGATTAAAAATTATCCGCACATTAAGGTGCGCGAATTATTCTTTGTCAGCTATTCTGAGAATGTTGAACAGGTTAGAAAGCGGAATGAATAAAAGTGAGAATGACATTCTGAGTATACTGAATACTCCTGAGGATGAAGAGGATATTATCTCTGTGTGCGACAGATTAATGGATTCTCTTGAAAAAGCCATAAAGAATGCTTATGAAGTAATCATGTTACTGAAAGAAATAAAACAAATGAAAATATAAACACTCCACGGTAACACCAGACTTTTGTCCGGTGTTATTATTTGTTCTGCCATTGACACAGGGAATAAAGATACTTAAAAATGCCACACTTGGGCTTCCAGGCATGTACTTTTAATAAAAATAAACAGTAGCATTTTCCGTAATATAATGGTAAAATATATGATATGAAAACTATAAATGAACATATTGAAAAACAACAATTTAAGCCTGTATATCTTCTTTACGGAGAGGAAAGATATCTTGTTACACAGTTTCGTGATAAATTAAGGAATGCACTGTTGGGTGACGGAGATAAGATGAATGTGTCTGTGTATGAGGGAAATTCCATCAATGTAAAGGAAGTCATAGATATGGCAGAGACACTTCCTTTTTTTGCAGAGAGGAAAATTATCATAATTGAAGACAGCGGTATGCTAAAGAACAGTAATGATGTTATGGCAGACTATATCAAAAATATTCCCGATACCACGGTATTTCTGTTTGTGGAGGAAGAAGTTGACAAGAGAAACCGTCTGTATAAGGCAATAAAGGACAAAGGGTATGTATGCGAGCTTAATTTTCAGAATGAAAATGTTCTGAAACGCTGGATTAAAGGGCAGCTTGCACCTTACGGAGTAAGCATAGATGATGGCGCGTCAGAACTTCTGCTTGAAAAAAGCGGCGTGTCCATGACCCGGATATCGACAGAGCTTTTGAAACTTGTGTCATATGTGGGAGACAGAAAAAATGTGACAAGAGAAGATGTATCGGAGATTGTTACGACTGTCGTGACCAACAGGATATTTGATATGATTACTGCCATGGCAGCAAAGCGGCAGAAGGAAGCCATGGATATGTATTATGACCTGTTGACCTTGAAAGAGCCTCCTATGAGAATACTTTTCCTGATTGCAAGGCATTTTAACCTTCTTATGCAGATTAAGGAGATGTCGGTAAAATATGTTGATGAAGCCACCATGTCTAAGACCGCGGGGCTTCCGTCATTTCTGGTCGGGAAATATAAGGCACAGAGCAGAAGTTTTTCAAAGGAACAGCTTTTGTCGGCAGTGCGTACCTGCGTGGAGGTCGAAGAACGTGTTAAGACGGGAAGGCTTGAGGACAGGCTTGGTGTTGAATTGATAATTGTAAAATACAGCTGTTAAACGGAGGAAAATATGTCAAACAAAAAGAAACTTACTATTATAGGAATATGTGTGGGAGCAGTTATTTTGGCGGCACTTTTGATAGCACTTATTGCTTTGGGCGGGAAAAAGAGAACAAGCATAGCTACAAAGGGAAGTGAAAAGAGCAATGAAAGCTCTACTGAAAATCCCGAATCCTCAAAGGGTACGGATAAGGCTACATCATCACAGAGCACCACAAAGAAAACGGAGCCTGCCACAAAAGCCCCAAAGATAAAGGCAGGTTATGAGATAGCTAATGAGTGGCAGAGTGGTGATACATACTTTAAACAGTATGATTTTTGGGTAGAAAATCTGACAAATGAAGAACAGAAGGATTGGGAAATATCCATAAAAGTAGCTAAGGGAACACAGGTAAGTTCGGCATGGAACTGTAATTGTGAGATAAAGGATGATGTTCTTTACATAAACGCTAAGACATTTTACGGTGAAAATATAGAGCCAAAAGCTAAGGTTGAGGGAATGGGAGTGATTATCTCATCATCAAGCAAGACGCCTTTGTCAGGAACCATAGAAAATAATCTCGGAGAGCAGCAGACAAATGCAACTTCTCCTACAGAACCTTCAAAAGGCACTGACACCACGGAAACCACAAAGCAGGAAACTACCAAGGCTACGCTGCCTACGGTTACGTCAAAGCCGCCTGTTACTCCGGTGGGAGACACACCTTTGGCAAGACATGGAAAATTAAGTGTGTCAGGAACAAATCTTGTAGATAAGAACGGAAATAATTTCAGGTTATGCGGTGTGAGTACACATGGACTCCAGTGGTTCCCACAGTATGTCAATAAGGAAGCGTTTCAGTATCTTCGCGATGACTGGGGAGCCAATGTCATAAGACTTGCCCTGTATTTGCGTGAAGACGGTTACCTTCAGAACGGCAAAGGCAAAGATTATTTCAAAAACCTTATTGATGAAGGCGTGACATATGCGACAGAGCTTGGAATGTATGTCATCATAGACTGGCATGTGCTTAACTATAATCCGAATGAAACTAAAAATGAAGCCATTGAATTTTTTGCAGAAATGGCGGCAAAATATTCTTCATACGATAATGTTTTGTATGAGATATGTAATGAACCTACGGGAAGCCCATGGGCAAGCCAGATAAAGCCATATGCCGAAGATTTGGTATCTACGATAAGAAAGTATGACAGAGATGCCGTAATACTTGTCGGAACCAACACATGGTCACAGGATGTGGATGAAGTAATAGGAAACAGACTTAGTGACGACAGAAATGTTGTGTATGTGGTTCATTTCTATGCGGCTACTCATACGGATTGGATTAGAAACAAGGTTACAAGTGCAGTTAACAGCGGAATACCGGTATTTATAAGTGAGTGCAGTATATGTGATGCTTCGGGAAACGGCGGAATAAATTACGGCGAGGCGGACAAATGGTTTAATATGCTTGAAAGCAATAATATAAGCTATGTATGCTGGAATTTGTGTAATAAGCAGGAAACCTCAGCCCTTATAAGTTCCGGATGCTCGAAGACATCAGGCTTTACGGACAGTGAACTGAGTGAAACGGGAAAATGGTTCAAGGAAAGAATAAAGAAGGATACGGCAAATCAATAGGAGCATATGAACATATTATCTAATTTTGATGAAAAGACAGCTACAAAAGAGGTCCTGTGTGTAAATCACAGGGCTTCCGAAAATCAGATATCGGAAAGCATGACATTTACAACGGGAAATACCGAAAGAGAACTGTCCGTTGAGCATGGTATGACAATTTACGTAAATGAAATCCCTGTATACAGCGTGGCCTGCTCACCTACAAAGCTTGCAGAACTTGCTGTGGGACGCATAGTAAGTGAAGGTATGGTTAATCCGTCTGATATAGATAAAGTATATCTGTGCGACAAAGGTATCAATGCAAAGATATTTTTAAAGGAAAATGTGAAATTTGAAGCCGGAAGGTCAGAGATAAGTCGTGTTGCCACCTGTTGTACCGACAATAAATGTCTTGTATCTGTGGAACAGGAAAAAAAGAAACTTACCCATATAATTTGGAAATCTGAGGAAATATGCCGTTTGGCTGCAGCAATGGAGGAAAAACTCCCTCTTTACAGTGCTACACATGCCGTACACAGTGCATTTCTTATGCATAACGGCAATATATGCTATCAGGCTGAAGATATAGGAAGGCATAATGCTCTTGACAAAGTTATAGGTATGGCTGTCATTGATGGAATGGAGCTTTCCGAGTGCATACTTTTTTCGAGCGGAAGAGTGCCGGTAGATATGGTATCAAAGGCCGTTACGGCAGGAGTACCTGTATTTGTGGGAAAGGGTGCACCGACTGCACAGGCAGTCGATATGGCAAAAGAATACGGGCTGACTCTTATATGTAATGCAAGAAAAGACAGTTTTAACGTGTACAGTGATTTTTTAGAGTAAAGTTTATTAAAAAATGCAATATTTGGTATTGACATATCAGAAAAGCTATAATAAAATACAATGGTATGTTTACATCAAATCGTTCGTGTCTCGCTTTCTTGTAAACAGTATACATTTGACTATATTTATATGGAGGTGTACTGGATTGGCTAACATTAAATCTGCAAAAAAGAGAATTCTTGTAACTGATATTAAGACTGCTAGAAACAAGGCTATTAAGTCTAAGGTTAAGACTTATGTGAAGAAGGTTGAGCAGGCAGTTGCTGAGAACGATAAGGCTGCTGCACAGGCTGCTCTTGTTCAGGCAACAAGTGAGATTTCAAAAGCTGCTTCTAAGGGCGTATACCACAAGAACACAGCTTCAAGAAAAGTTTCACGTCTTGCAAAAGCCGTAGCTGCAATGGCTTAATTTTAAATTATATTATATAGAGTAACATAGATATTCACACCCACTAATATCTATGTTATTTTTTTGCGCTTTTTTGGGAATAATGATATCAGTATAAGAATCGCTTATAAAAGATTTTTAAGTGCACGCAGGCACTTGGAGATGGAGGTTAGTGTAAAAAATCACACTGATGTGCTGATTTTTTACACGGATAGTTGTGCCGGAGCGTCACAACTATCTTTGATGGCAGAAGAGAAATCGCATTCGCGAATTTCTCTTCGCCCCGTCGCTAACGCTCCGGAATGGAGGTTAATATGGAGGGAACGTTAAATGTAAGGACTGACCTTGCTTTGGAAGCAAGAGAAGATATAAAGCCTAAAAAGGGTGAGATAGACGGAGTTATAATGTCTGTCATACCTGAAAACAATCTGATAAAGGTAACATTTGTTGAAATACAAAACGAGAGGGGAAGCTCCCTTATGAAAAAACCTTGTGGAAAATATTATACGGTTGAGGCTTCGGATATACAGTATGGCAATGACGAGTATAAGGAGGAAGTATCAAAAGTAATACACAAGTATTTGAGAGAGCTTTCTTATGCGTCAACGGGGATGAAAAATCCAAGGGTGCTTGTGGTAGGACTTGGAAATCGTGAGGTTACACCTGATTCTGTGGGCCCAAATGCAGTTGATATGCTTGAAATATCGGAGAACATAATGGGAGTAGCTCCGGGGGTTTTGGCACAGACAGGCATGGAAACGGCCAGAATAGTAAAAGGTATTGCGGCAGAAAACAGACCTGACCTTGTAATAGCTGTGGATGCACTGGCTGCCAGAAGTACAAAGCGTCTTAATACAACGATACAGCTCTCTAATACGGGAATACATCCCGGTTCAGGCGTAGGCAACCACAGGTGGGGCATAACGGAAGAAAATATAGGAGTTCCGATTATTGCCATAGGAGTACCGACGGTTGTGGATGCACCTACCATTATCAGTGATACTCTTGATAATATTTTAAGTGAGCTTCAGCCTGACAGCGACATAAAGAAACTGAATAATGATAACAAATATGAGCTTATTAAGAAACTTATAATGCCTGAAATTGCACAGATGTTTGTGACACCAAAGGACATAGACGCTACGGCAAAGATACTGGGTCTTATCATTGCAAACGCCATAAATATGACATTTGATGTTAATAATACGGCAGGGTGACACATATAATGCAAGGAGAGGGAGGGCAGGTTATGAAAAAGTACAAGTTTATTATATGTGTGTTTGCGGTGCTGGCTGTGTTTGCGGTTGCAGGAACAGGATGGTTTGAAGCATTTGCCGACAGATATATTGTGGGAGTCTTTATGCCCTCGTACTGTTACGCAAAGAACGTAAAGAGTGATGATAAAGACTATGTGATAGGCAGACTGTTTGGAATGGAACTTGCTGAAAAAGACGAAAAGGATGAGGAGAAGAGTATTGAAAATCTTAGCGTAAATTATGAAAATTATGTGGCTGCCGAAAAGAAAATCTATGAAAATCAAACGGTAAAACAGCCCGTGGCAGATAAGGAACTTATACTTGGAACACAGGAAACACAGGATGAGGAGTATATAAGCACCGATGTTGTAAGCGGTACTATATATTCCTACAATGACCTGTGCAATCTTGAGTTTTTAAAATCTAACTTCTATACCGTAACAAGCGTTACATCACTTAACAGTCAGAATTTTAATCCTGAGGAGGCGTTAAAGACTGATTTGTCCATCGAAAAGAAGCCTTTGGAACCTCAGATACTTATATTTCACAGCCATTCACAGGAAACCTTTGTGGATTCAGTCGAGGGGGATTACAGTACATATATAGTGGGAGTGGGCGACAGGCTTACTCAGATACTTACGGAAAAGTACGGATATAATGTGATTCATGATACTACCACATATGATATATTGGACGGAAGTCTTGACAGAGGAAAAGCCTATACATATTCAAATGCGGCAGTGGAGAGGTATCTTAAAGAGTATCCGTCGATACAGGTGGTACTTGATGTGCATAGGGACGGTGTGGATGAAAGTATACATTTTGTTACGGAGATAAATGGAAAGCCGACTGCAAAGATAATGTTTTTTAACGGAATAAGCTATACGAACCTTAATGGATTTATAAGCTACCTTCATAATCCTTACCTTGCGGGAAATCTCGCCATGAGTTTACAGATGCAGCTTCTTACAAAAGCGTACTATCCTGATTTTACAAGAAAGGTTTACATACAGGGATACAGATACAGCCAGCATCACGCCGACCGCTCGATGTTAATAGAGGTGGGGGCACAGACTAATACCGTAGAGGAGGCAAAGAATGCAATGGAGCCTCTTGCCGACACATTGGATAAACTGCTGTCAGGGCAGAAGGCATATCAGCTCCCTTGAGTATAGATTTATTCAACGGAATCCATAGAATTATAAAGCTCTTTAAAAAGCGGGTTGTTCATAAGATTTCCCATAAAGCCTTCAAAGCGGCAGCCGTAGGTATACATATTGCTGTCGGCATCAAAATTTTCATTGAGAATACGTATGGTTATAACACAAGGGTTAAAATCCTTGTAGTGGATTTCGGCAGAATATGAGGCATTGAGTGTTATGCGTGTGGCGGTTTTAAAAGCTATGCCCTTTGGTGAAAGGTTAAGTGCCTGTGCTGTAAAACGGCATCCGTCATAATTGAAAACCTCATATGGTGAAGTAACTTCCTTAAGTATAAGAGAAATGTTAATCGGCATACGCGCAAAACGTCTTTTTTCTGTCATATTTTCCATAAATATTATTCTCCGTTCCGGAGCGTTAGCGACGGGGCGAAGAGAAATTCGCAAATGCGATTTCTCTTCTGCCATCAAAGCTATTTGTGACGCTCCGGCACAAATAGCCGTGTGAAAAATCAGCACATCAGTGTGATTTTTCACACTATTCTCCGTTGTAAAGCTGATATCGGTGTTTAAACTACACAATTACGATATCATTATAATGGTTTTTGTTTACAAATACAACCTTTTATTGTATGATAAAAAAGGAATAATATTGAGAATAGGAGAATAAGAATGGCAACTGTTGAACAGAGCAGAATACGAAATTTTTGTATAATTGCCCATATAGATCATGGAAAATCCACACTGGCGGACAGGATAATAGAAAAAACAGGTCTGCTCACTAAGAGAGAAATGCAGGATCAGGTTCTTGACAATATGGATATTGAGCGTGAGCGTGGAATTACCATAAAGGCTCAGACCGTGCGTATCGTGTATGAAGCTCAGGACGGAAACGAATATATATTTAACCTTATAGATACACCGGGACATGTTGATTTCAATTATGAGGTTTCAAGAAGCCTTGCAGCGTGTGACGGAGCGGTGCTGGTTGTTGATGCGGCACAGGGCATAGAGGCACAGACTCTTGCCAATGTCTATCTGGCACTTGACCATAATCTTGACGTACTGCCTGTAATCAACAAGATAGATCTTCCAAGCGCAGAGCCTCAGAGAGTTATCGATGAGATAGAGGACGTTATAGGTATAGAAGCTCAGGACGCTCCTCTGATATCAGCAAAGAACGGCATCAATATCGAAGAGGTGCTTGAACAGATAGTAAAGAAGATACCTGCTCCGAAAGGTGATGTTAATGCACCTTTAAAGGCACTAATATTTGACTCTTTGTATGATGCGTATAAGGGTGTCATAGTATTTTGCCGAATCAAGGAAGGAAGAGTGAGCAAGGGAACAACGATAAGAATGATGGCTACGGGAGCTACCGCTGAGGTAGTAGAGGTAGGTTATTTCGGAGCCGGTCAGTTCATTCCTTGTGATGAACTTGCGGCAGGCATGGTAGGATATATTACGGCAAGCATAAAAAATGTCAAGGATACACGTGTAGGCGATACCGTCACTGACAATAACAAGCCTTGCGACGAGCCGCTTCCGGGTTACAAAAAGGTTAATCCTATGGTGTACTGCGGTATGTATCCGGCAGACGGAGCAAAGTATCAGGATTTGCGTGATGCTCTTGAAAAACTTCAGTTAAATGACGCATCACTTCAATACGAGCCTGAAACATCAGTTGCGCTTGGATTTGGATTCAGATGCGGTTTTCTCGGACTTTTGCACCTTGAAATTATACAGGAGAGACTTGAACGTGAATACAATCTTGATCTTGTAACTACCGCACCGGGAGTTATATATAAGGTGCATAAGACTAACGGCGAGGTTATAGAACTTACAAATCCTTCAAATCTTCCTGACCCGTCAGAGATAGACTATATGGAAGAACCTTTTGTAAATGCAGAGATAATGGTTACTACGGAATTTATCGGCTCAATTATGGAACTTTGTCAGGAAAGACGCGGTGTTTATCTTGGAATGGAGTATATTGAAGATACAAGAGCCCTTCTCAAATATGAGCTTCCGTTAAATGAGATTATATATGATTTCTTCGACGCCCTCAAATCGCGTTCAAGAGGATATGCTTCTTTTGATTACGATATGAAGGGATATGTAAAATCATCACTTTGTAAGCTTGACATACTTATCAATAAGGAAGAGGTTGACGCACTGTCATTTATAGTTCATGCGGATTCTGCATATGAACGCGGAAGAAAAATGTGTGAAAAACTTAAGGATGAGATACCGAGACACCTCTTTGAAATACCGATTCAGGCAGCCATAGGCGGAAAGGTAATAGCGCGTGAAACAGTCAAGGCTCTCAGAAAGGACGTACTTGCAAAGTGTTACGGCGGTGATATTTCGCGTAAGAAAAAGCTGCTTGAAAAGCAAAAAGAGGGAAAGAAGAGAATGCGTCAGATTGGAAACGTAGAAATCCCTCAAAAGGCATTTATGAGCGTGTTGAAGCTGGATGACAAGTAATGATTAAAGACATAAAGACATTGGGAATATATATTCACATACCGTTTTGTATAGCAAAATGTGAATATTGTGACTTTTTATCATTTGCCGACTTTAAACAGCAGGATAAATATATTGATTATCTTATCAGAGAAATCATAAATTGCAGTATAGACAGCAGTTTATATCTTGTCGAAACTGTATTTATAGGCGGTGGAACACCGTCAAGTATTGACAGTGCTTACATAGTGCGTATTATGGAGGCACTTAAGAAACGTTTTACCCTGTCTGAAACGGCAGAAATCACCATTGAGTGTAATCCGGGAACGGTGGATAAGGACAAGCTGTGCGATTACAAAGCTGTCGGAATCAACAGGATAAGTTTTGGACTCCAGTCGGCAGATAATGATGAATTAAAAATGCTCGGCCGTATTCATACCTATGAAGAGTTTCTTAAAAGCTACAATACGGCTTTGGAGTGTGGCTTTGACAATATAAATATTGATGTTATGTCGGGACTTATGTATCAGAGCGTTGATAAATATGAGAAGACGCTTAAAAAAGTGTGCGAACTGGCACCGTCCCACATATCGGCATATAGCCTTATTG
Source organism: uncultured Eubacterium sp. (assembly GCA_945920185.1). Taxonomy (GTDB): domain Bacteria; phylum Bacillota; class Clostridia; order Lachnospirales; family Lachnospiraceae; genus CAMEJP01. The sequence goes on from CAMEJP010000010.1 coordinate 10,472, forward strand.
TTGAGGAGGGAACTCCTCTTGAAAAAAAGCTGGATATTCTTGAGGAAAAAGGAATTTGTCCTCTCCCTGATGAAAATACGGAAAGAAAGATGTATCATGTGACAAAGGATATCCTTTCAAAATACGGATACAGGCGCTATGAAATATCAAACTATGCCAAGGAAGGCTTTGAGTGCAGACATAATATGTCATATTGGGAGAGAGTGGACTACAGAGGTTTTGGACTTGGTGCAGCATCGCTTATTGATGATTCCCGATATACAAATGTGAGAGATTTTGACAGTTATTATGATATGCTTGATAAAGGTGAAGAACCTTTTTGCGAATATGAAATACTTACAAAAAAAGATGCCATGTCAGAATTTATGTTTTTGGGTTTAAGAAAATGCGATGGTATCAAAAAGTCGGAATTTTTCCAAAAGTTTGGTGTTGAATATGATGAGGTGTATGGCAACGTAAGTGAAAAATACAAAAAAATTAATATGCTTATCGATACAAAGGACACAGTGTGTCTTACTGACGAAGGAATGGATGTCAGCAATGTCATAATGGCGGATTATCTGCCTGATTAGTATTAAAGCAGAACATACTTTGTTCACGGTGGCATTTGAATTGGAGGAAACAATGATAGATTTTATCAATAATATCGATGCAGATATTCTGCTGTTTATTCAAAATTATATAAGAACACCTTTTCTTAACACGGTTATGAAGGTAATTACCTCTTTGGGAAATGCAGGCATATTGTGGATAGTGCTTGCAGTACTCTTTCTGTGTATGAAGAAATACAGAAAGACAGGTGCGATGATGGGACTGGCCCTTCTGTTTGGCTTAGTCATAACAAATATGATTCTTAAGAATGCGGTTGCACGAATAAGACCTTATGAAGTTATAGAAGGACTTAATTGTATTATTAAGCATCCGTCTGACTGGTCGTTTCCGTCAGGACATTCCACAAGCTCCATAGCAGCTTCTGTGGTTATGTTAAAGACCATGCCTAAGAAAATAGGCATACCTGCGCTGATACTGGGAATAATAATATCACTTTCACGCCTTTATGTAGGCGTTCATTATCCGTCAGATGTTGTATGCGGTATACTTATAGGTCTTGTATGTGCTCTTGTTTCGGTATATCTTGTGAATAAGAGGATAGAAGCGTATAAAATCAAACATCAGAAATAGAAAATAAATTGACACATTTGGCTAAAGTTAATATGAAAAATAAAACTGCCATACGGATACAGTGAATGTTTCGTAGGGCAGTTTTTTTTGAAGGCTGGTTTAAAGGTGCTTTTTGCGATATTCCCTTGGAGTACAGTCAGCCATTTGTCTGAAATGATTGCAAAAGCTTATGGTGCTGCAAAACCCCAACTCCTTTGATATCTCGTCCAAGGATTTGTCCGTTGATATCAGCATATGCTTGGCAATGTTAAAACGGTAATTCTTTACAAATGTCATAAATGTAAATCCGGTAGCGTTTTTGAAACGTGTGGAAAGATAGGTTTTATGTATTCCAGCATATTCGGCTGCTTTTTCAATAGATGGATTTTTTGAATAGTTTAACTGTATATATGTCAATATTTTTTGAGTAATTGGGTCATCCGATGACATTACGGAAGAAAATCCTGTCTCTACAGTAGTACCGTTTTTCAACACAAGCAAAATCAGATTTTCAATCATTCCTGTGATAATAAATTCTGAATTATCATCATAATGTTCGTATTCCCATAACATTTCCTCAAATAAGTTCTTGACTTTTTTCTGGCATATAGTTGTTATTTCATAGCATACGCCCGATATAAGGTTTTCAAAAGTATCTTTCCCTATTTGAGTCATCATAGGCTGTATAACTGTCGGTGAGAACTCAACAACATATCGGTTATAAGGAATAACAGAAGCAGGAGTAATCTGATATTTTTGACCAATATTAAATAAACTGACATTGCCGTTTTGTGCAACCATAGTCCTGTCAGAAGCAGCTATAAGTACATTGCCTGTTACTATAAAACTAATTCTGTAATAATCAGTTGAGATATCTGATATGGACATTGCAGGGTCTGCCGGATTTTCAATATATTTTACTTCAATTTTGTTTTTGTGTTTTAGTTTTGATGCCATAAAAAACTCCTTTGCATTGTGATAATAGTATTGCATAGAAAAGCTCTAAAATCAATAATATTTTGAATGATTTTAAATTAGAACAATGATTAAAGTGTGGAGAAGCAATGATAAAACTACACCATTGTTCACAAAAAGTTCACAAAAATTATTAGCACTCCCTCTTGACGAGTGCTAATTGATGTGTTATAACATATATATAACAAAGATAACAGTCAACATAGAAAGGAGAGATGACTTATGTTGATGCCTAGTATTTTTGGAGAAACTTTATTGGATGATTTCTTTGGTTTTCCTGTAAGAGAAAGTTACAGAAGAGCAGAAGATTCAACTCTTATGCAGACTGATGTGGAAGAGAAGGCTGACGGTTATGTGGTGACAATGAATCTTCCGGGATTTAAGAAAGAGAACGTAAAGGCCGAGCTTAAAGACGGATACCTGCAGATAACTGCTACAACGAATACTTCTAATGATGAAAAGGATAAAGCCGGCAAATATATCAGAAAAGAACGTTACAGCGGTACATGCAGCAGAAGCTTTTATGTCGGAGAGGATATCACCGAAGAAGATATAAAAGCAAAATTTGAAGACGGTACTTTGAAACTTTCTATTCCAAAGAAAGAGGCAAAGCCTGTTGAAGAAAAAACAAAATATATTGCTATTGAAGGATAATTCCTGAAATATAAAATTCCGGATATGTCTGTGTGTAATACGCAGAATGTATCCGGAATTTTTGTGAAGCAAAACAAAATCAATTCTTTTTAAATTCGCTGAGTTTAAGACCCTTGTTACGTTCAAGTACCATATTTATGCTCCAAGGATTTGTAAAGAGCAAAAGAGGGTTGTCCTTTAAGTCTTTTATCTTTTTCATATCCGAGGTTCCGACAAGGCGTGATACGTCAATTTCGTTATAGTTGTCAATCCAACGGATGTGTTCGTACGGAAGAGGTTCAAGCCTGATTTCAACACCGTATTCATTTTCAAGTCGGAACTTAAGAACGTCAAATTGCAGTACACCCACAACTCCGACAATAATTTCTTCAAGTCCTGTATTAAATTCCTGAAATATCTGAATGGCACCTTCCTGAGCAATCTGGTTTATGCCCTTGACAAACTGCTTTCTCTTCATTGTGTCAATCTGTCTTACCCTTGCAAAATGTTCAGGAGCAAATGTCGGTATGCCTTCGTATTCAAATTTTTTGTTTGAAGCGCACATGGTATCGCCTATGGAAAAAATACCGGGGTCAAATACACCTATAATATCTCCGGCGTATGCTTCTTCTACAATGTGGCGTTCCTCTGCCATCATCTGCTGAGGCTGTGAAAGTTTGATTTTTTTGCCGCCCTGAACATGGAATACCTCCATTCCGGCACTGTATTTTCCGGAACATATTCTCATAAAAGCGATTCTGTCCCTGTGTGCTTTATTCATATTTGCCTGAATTTTAAAGACAAATGCCGAAAAGTCTTCGCTAAACGGGTCGATGTCTCCTATATTTGATTTTCTCGGGAGAGGAGATGTAGTCATTTTAAGAAAATGCTGCAGAAAATCCTCAACACCGAAATTGGTAAGGGCAGAGCCGAAAAATACAGGTGACAGGCGTCCTGCCTGAATTTCATCAAGGTCATACTCGGCTGAAGCACCGTCGAGAAGCTCTATATCCTCAAGAAGTTTATCTTTAAAAGCTTCGCCAATCTCATTTGAAATTTCGCTGCTGTCTATAGGAATAACGTGAGTTTCCACTTCTTTCATGCCGTTTTGGGCAGCTACGAATGTATTGACGCAGTGTGAGTGTCTGTCATACACGCCCTTAAATTCTTTACCCGAACCGATAGGCCAGTTCATAGGGCAAGTCTTTATACCGAGAATATTTTCTATTTCGTCGCAAAGCTCAAACGGATCATTTGCCTCGCGGTCCATTTTGTTGATAAATGTGAAGATAGGTATGTTACGCATAACGCATACCTTAAACAGCTTGATGGTTTGCTTCTCAACACCCTTTGAAGCGTCGATAACCATTACGGCAGAATCGGCAGCCATCAGGGTACGGTAAGTGTCCTCAGAGAAATCCTCATGTCCCGGTGTGTCGAGAATATTTATACAATATCCGTCATAATTAAACTGGAGTACAGAGGAAGTAACGGAGATACCTCTTTGTTTTTCAATCTCCATCCAGTCTGATACGGCATGTTTTGCGGTCTTTTTACCCTTTACGGAACCTGCCAGATTGATTGCACCTCCGTAAAGCAAAAGCTTTTCGGTAAGAGTGGTTTTACCGGCATCAGGGTGAGATATAATGGCAAATGTACGCCTTTTTTTAATCTGTTCATTGATATCTAATTCGCTCACGATTAACCTCCAATAATATGTGCCAATTTTGTCTGCACAATAATTCATTGTACTATAAACGAGGATGTTGTTCAAGTAGAAATGGTGAAAATCAGCTTTTATCTCATCGGATATGAACGCGAAGGAAAATCACATTCGCAGTATGCTCCGTTTGAGAGCACACAGTTTTCGTTAAGGTCGGCTTCTATCAGTGAGGATAAGTTGAGCATATCAGCGTCCTGAGTCAGGGAAGCATATTCGGTAAGTGCCATGGCAGTAAGCAGGATAATGTGCGGAATACGTACCAGAGCTACATCCTCGTAAGGAAGCAAAAGGGCAGAGCTTTCGTCGTACCATTCTTTGATTTTTGCTGATGTGCTTTTGGCAGCTTCAAGATATTCCTGTTTGTGAGTTTCATTGTATAGGCTTATCAGGCTGTGAAGCGTTACTGCGAACATACTTTTGTCGTCATTTTGTGACAGAGTATCGCATATAAACTCAGCGTTATTAAGAGCGTCGGCATTGCCGCTCATATGGTAGTATGAAAGAAGTGTATCAACTATATCAAAAGAAACAGAGGATACAAAGTCTTTTGAAGTCATATCTGTTGTTTCAAGCAGATGCTTTGTATGACACATAAATGCTTCAAGAAAGACACGCTCGCTGCCTGCGTAATAGTTTTCAAGTATAGAAAGAAGCTCTGAACTGTCAAAGTTGCTTCCGAAGGTGTTGACACCCAAGGTTCTTTTAAGAGTATATACCTTACCTGCCGTGTCATCATTAAATTTAAGGCTGCCATAAACATTTGTACTTTCGATATATTCTTTTGAGAGTACAGGCTTGTCGGAGAATTCATATGTAACGGCATTTTTGTAACATTCGTCAAATTCTGCGTCAAATCCGTGAAAATGCAGGTTGAAATCAAAACTCTTTTTGAGATTTGGATTAAGAATAACTTTTACAGGTGTCTTTGGAATCAGATAAATGTTAAGTCCTTTTTTGTCTGCAGAAAATGTTTTAGGGTAATTTTGCAGAGCATTTTTCACGGTGGCGCATACGCCTAAGGCTTCGTCTGTGTAGTCAGCAAAAAAAGTTCCCATATATGTTTCTGGAAGCTGACTGTCATAGATGTTGTCAGCTACTTCTTTGTTGATTTCGTAAGTGATGGCTTCCTCGTCGGTTGCCTTGAGAGTTACACCTTTGCTGCCGGTAAGAACGATGGTATTTGTACATACTTCAGGTTCGTATGCAGGATTGAAAGAAAAACTAAGTGACTGTACCTGAATAGGCGAGTCGGTGACATTTTTAAGCTCATAAGAAAAATTCAGGCCCGGTTTGCCGGCAAATGCGGTGATTACAAGGGAAAACGTAAAGAATACATTTTCGTTGTAGGTATGTTCTCCTTCAAGCTTTACGCTGGCACAGACATTTCCTGCATTAAGAAGAGTGACATTTTTTACATTGTACATATAATTTCTTCCGTATGCATCAATGAGAACAGGACCTTTCAAATCCTTGGTCGAAAGGTATCTTTTGTTATATGTAAGCAGTTCAAATATTTTTCCGGAAGACTTTGAAATCTGAAGGCTGAGGCATCCTGTGGATATAAATATCGAATCGTCTTTTTCCTCGGCAATCGGTGTACCTTTAAGTGAATCACCAAGCTCCAAAGAGTAGTCGCAAGCCGCATTTGCTTTTAGGTCAGCCAGAAAATCAATCTTTCCCCATTTAAGAGAACCGTCCTCCCAAAAAGAAAGCGGGGTCACATCACAGGGAACGGCTGTTTTGTCAGAATTTTTGACGGCTATATCGGATGTGTTCTTAATTTTGCCTTTTTCAAACGGTACGGACAGAAATGTATATTCAGATTTTCTGTCAAAGCTGTATAGTTTGTTGAAATGTAAATTTACCATAGACACCTCGTTATTTCAAAAAGTCATCGCGTTTTGGATTAAATATATCTACCAATATTCCTTCTTCAAGACAGGTAACGCCATGAACAACGTCAGAAGGCATATATACGCTGTCACCCTGATTTACGATTTTAGTTTCATCACCTATTGTGAATTCAAAACTTCCCTTTGCAATATAAGTGATTTGAAGGTGTTTGTGTGAATGGAAATTGCCTTTGGCACCTTTTTCAAAAGTTATCTCACACATCATAAGCTCATCAGAGTATGAAAGAATTTTCCTTGTAACACCCGGCTCACATGGAGTAGCCGTAACCTCATTGTTGTAAACAAACATAAGTAAAACCTCCGTCTTTAAATTAGATATTAAAATCACATTAATTATACCACATTTACATATGTTTGGTACAGATGTAATGTTAAAAAAGTGTGTAAGTTCAACAAAACTATTGAATTAGTGAACAAAAAATTTTATAATATACAGAGAGTAAATGGCGTTTATTCGCCAATCAAATGAAAAAATGCGACAAAAAATGTTGCACTTTGGAATGGAGAAAACTATGGATAACGATAATATAACACATGCGTTGGAAATGGTAGATTTATCAAAATTTACACCTAATATGCTGTATGAAACAGCTAAAGATATAATGGAACAGCTGGTGGATTTCAAGGAAATCAGAATGATGTATTCATGTGCCATCAAGGAAATCAGAACTAAGTTTGAGGTGCTTGATACGGAATTTAACTCACGTTATCAGAGAAATCCCATAAGCTCCATCACATCAAGGCTTAAAAGCAACAAAAGTATACTGGGAAAGCTCAGTCGAAAAGGGCTTGATTTCAGTATCGAAAATATAGAAAATAATATTCATGATATAGCAGGCGTAAGGGTGGTATGCTCATATGTGGACGATATATATGTGTTGGCAGACGCTCTTATTTCCCAGAATGATATTACACTTATAAAAAGAAAGGATTATATTACAAATCCTAAACCAAACGGATACAGAAGCCTTCATCTTATAGTGAGTGTCCCTGTATTTTTTGCGGAGCAGACAAAACAGATGCAGGTAGAAGTTCAAATCAGAACCATAGCTATGGACTATTGGGCGAGCCTTGAGCACCAGCTCAAGTACAAAAAGGATGTTCCTGAGGAGGCTGATGTCATAGAGAGGCTTAAGAACTGTGCCGATACGATAGCAAATCTTGACAAAGAGATGATAGATATAAGAAATCAGCTTGCACTTGGAACGGACGATAAGACAGAGGATGATGTTCTGTTTGAAAAAATGAAACGCCTTAATATTAGCTTTGATTAGAATTAATGCATTTTAAATCTCTTTACAAGAAAAAATATATGTATTATAATTATTATATAGAAGAGCAGTTCATCAGTATGCAGGCAGAAAATCCTTTTACCTGTTTAGGAAAGGAGGCACATATTATGGTAGGAGCATTAGGCACTATGAGTGGATTTGCCTATGGCAATGTCGGAATATCTCCAAACGAGGTAAAGACCAATACCGGAGAATTTATAGACAAAAACAGTATGCAGGCTCGCAGTATGAAGCAACGCGGTCAGCTTAAATGCGAAACCTGTGCAGAGCGAAAGTATAAGGATGGCTCTGATGAAAATGTGTCTTACAAGGCTGCTACGCATATTTCTCCTCAGGCTGCAGCAGGTGCCGTGAGGGCGCATGAGCAGGAGCATGTGTCAAATGCTTACAGTAAGGCGTCGAAGGACAACGGACAGGTTATTTCGGCAAATGTTCGTATAAGTATGGCGATATGTCCTGAATGTGGCAGAAGTTATGTGTCAGGTGGTCTGACTACCACACAGATAAAATTTGACAAATCTAATCCGTATACGGAAAAGCAAAAAGAACTTCTTGATGATGCCACAAGCGGAAAAAATGTTGATTATGCAGTATAAAAGAGCATATCATTTGTGTTCAAGTGGTATGCTCTTTTGTATACTTATTCTATTTTGCAAGGTACTCTTTAAGTTCTTCAAGCCTTTCAAGTCCCTGTGTGTATCCGTCATTGTAAAGCTCGCGTATTTTTTCGATATTTCGCTCGTTCCTTTTAAAAGTTCCCACAGATTTAGGACGGAAGACAAATACCTTTCCTTCGTTCTCAAGTTCTTTTATACGCCTTATACATTCGTTGTATCGTTCGGGTCTTGTTTCCATGGCTTTACAAAGCTCAGGAAAATTGCGGTAGTGCACAAGTGCGTGTTTCATGGTGCGCCCGGCTGCCTTTATATAATCGTATTCTCTTGTTAGGATAATTATAACCTTGTCACAGCCATCCCTAAATGCCTGCTCGTAAGGTATGGAGTCGGCTATTCCGCCGTCAAGATATCCGTTCCCTTTATATTTTATAATAGGTGACAGGATAGGAAGGGCACATGTGGCTTTTAGTATGGTGTTATGGTTATAAGTTCTGTCAACGTCAAGATATTCGGCTTTTCCTGTTTCGACATTTGTGACAACAGCCTTAAATTCGCCCTTAAATTCCTGAAATGCCTTGTAATCAAAAGGTACAAGCTCATTAGGTATTGTGCTGTATACATAATCAAGGTTAAAATAGGCTTTTGTTTTGGGATTAAGAAAATTTCCAAGTCCCATGTATTTTCTTGTAATTCCGTATCTGGTAACTATCTCATAATTGCGTCCGGGCTGATTTGAAGCGTAACTTACGCCAAAACCCGCACCCGCTGACGCGCCGATAACATAGTCTGCAATTATATTTTTGTCTAAAAAGGCGTCAGTGACACCGCATGAATATATTGTTCTGAAAGCACCGCCTTCAAGTACTAATCCGACCTTCATTTTCATCTGCTCCGTTTCATTCATAAGCATATTTGTTAAAGAGTAAATTTTAAAGCAGAGAGAGTTCTGCCTTAACTCATTATATCACGTTGCACCTTAAAATTCCAACTACATTATAATTCTTGCCATTGATTTTTCGTAAATGCATTGATGTTGACAGAAAATTTTATCTGGTTTAAAATATAAAAAAATAAAAAAGTGAGGAAAATATGAACATAGACGATAAATTAAGAGAATACGAACAGCGTATTTTTGTAATGCAAAATCAGATAAATCAGCTCTCACGGGAAATTCAGATACTAAAGCAGCAAAATCAGCAATACAGCCTGCAAAGCAGTGATATCGCACCTGCAAGACAGCAAAATGTTTATGACACCCGTACTGTATCACCACAGGCAAATATTCCGAATCAGCCAAATGTCATACCGCCTAAAAAAGACATTGAAAAGACCATCGGAAAATCGTGGATGGGTATATTTGCGTCCATTCTTATATTTGTCAGCGTCATAATGTTTGCTACGGTGCTTATTCCAAATATAGGAAACGTGGCAAAGATGATAATAATGTATGCTTTCAGTATTGCGATTACTTCATTTGGTATATTTAAACTTTTGAAAGACAGAGAGAACAAACTGTATCTTTCGCTTACAGGCTGTGGAGTAGGACTTATATATATTTCGCTTCTGGTAAGTAATATTTATTTTAAGGTAATAGGCGATGTGCCGCTTTATGTCATTCTTCTGATATGGGCGGCGGGGGTATGTGTGTTGTCGCGTTATCACTCATATCTTTTTCAGATTATAGGACAGATTGGAGTTATAGTATCTTTGCTGTTCGGATGTACGGTATGTGTTTCAAATCATGAAGAGGCCAGACTTATTATACTTACGGCATACTTTGTCATAGCGGAACTTGTATTTTTCTTCTCGCATAAGAATGATGAATACATAAAAAATATTATTTCGCATGCCTCCCTTTGCGTCGGTGCGTGGGCACTGTTTATTACCGGAAATATTCTTGATAATATGTGGGTTATGCTGATAATTATGCTCTATGTGGCAGCTTATAATATTATCTGTATGATTATTACAAATGACACTACACGTCCAAGCTGCTTTTGCATGATGTATATACCGTTTGCCCTGCTTATAGCAGTGGCGGATAATATTCTGATATTTGATTATCTGAAGCTTGACAGACCTGTATATATCTGCTTTACATATATATTTGCCATAGCACTGCTTGTAATACTTCATCTTAAAAAAATATCCGGAGAATATGCTACGCTTCTTAAACTTGAATCAGTATTTTTGTTGGCTGTAATGTCGGCAAATATGACCGACAGCGAATGTGCCCTGGCTGTTCTTGCTGGCGTGTGCCTTGTGGCTTCAATACTTTTAAAGGATGCCGTATATCAGAATACCGGAGCCGTAATTGGCATAATATACATTCTTTTTGAAACGAAAACCACAGGCTTTGACGTTTTATATCTTATATTTGGACTGATTATAATTATTTGTATGACAGCTTCATTGATCAGAAGATACGGTGTGCTTATAAAAAGCCTGCTTGTGTCAGCCATTCATCTTTATATGGCAAATGTATTATTTAATGCACTGTCATTAAGCCGTGTGTCGGACGAGTGGGCGGTCGTATTTGTCGTACTTTCCGTAATTCATATGATTATTATGAAGACAAGGTTAGGAAGAAACTGGAAGACAAACGAAAAAGAAAATGATTTCAGTACATATCTTTGTGTGGTTAATGCCATACTGATGATGATATCGGTACCTGTGCTTCTTGAAAATACGTTTATACATTTCCTTGTTATCCCTGTGGCAGTAGGACTGTATCTTATGAATTTCAAAAATCTGCTTGAACGCAAGGAATTTTTGGTAAATATTTATGTCGGCATAAAATTTACGGTGCTGCTTATTGTGGTGCTGGCTTCATTTGAGGTGCTGCCTGTTATAGTGAGTGTTGCGTGCCTTATATTTGCCATACTCTGCATATTGTTTGGCTTTAGGGTAAACAGTAAGGCACTGCGTGTGTACGGCCTTGTGCTTGCAAATCTCTCGGTGATAAAGCTGATACTGTTTGACATAAGCTATGAAAATACAATCGGTCACGCTGCCAGCTTCTTTGTGTGTGGCGTACTGTGTTTTGCGATAAGCTACATTTACAATATGATTGAAAAGAAAGCAAAGACGCCGAAGGCTTAAAAAAGGCTTAAAAAATAAAATCTTGTGCTTGACGTGAAAGATTTTGTTGTGCTATAATCGGGGCAAATAAGATAACACGTTGAAGAGAAGAGTAGTATATGTATGGTATCCAGAGAGAGGCCGTCGGTGTGAGTGCCTTTGCCTAAGTATATGAAAACTAACTCTGAGTGGCCCCAATCCGGTCCGTTGATTACGTTACAATCGTTTGAGTGGTTTTTACAATTAGGGTGGAACCGCGGGTATGATGATAACTCGTCCCTTTTTCATGCGTCTGTATGAAAAGGGGCGTTTTTTATTTATGCGAAGGAGGCTTTCTGGCAGCCGGGAAAAATGAGGAACGCTCCGAAACAACGCAGATAATCATTTAAAATATATAAGAAAGAGGTATTGAAAATGAAGATTACACTTAAAGATGGCTCTGTAAAAGAGTATGCAAATCCGATGTCGGTCATTGATATTGCTTCCGACATCAGCGAGGGTCTGGCAAGGATGGCTTGTGCAGGCGAGGCAGACGGAAAGGTTGTAGACCTTAGAACTGTTATTGATAAGGATTGCGAGCTTAGTATCCTTACATTTAATGATGAGGCAGGAAAGGCTGCATACAGACATACCACATCTCACGTGCTTGCTGAGGCTGTAAAGAGAGTGTTTCCTGAAGCAAAACTTGCAATAGGACCGTCTATCGATACAGGATTTTACTATGATTTTGACCATGAGGCATTTTCAAGAGAAGAGCTTGACCGCATTGAAGATGAAATGAAGAAGATTATCAAAGAGGGACATGAGATTACCCGCTTTGAACTTCCAAGAGAAGAAGCCATTAAGTTTATGGAGGAGAAGGGTGAGCCTTACAAGGTGGAACTTATTAAAGACCTGCCGGCGGACGCTGTTATATCTTTCTATGACCAGGGTGGCTTTGTAGACCTTTGTGCAGGACCGCATCTTATGAGTACTAAGGGAATTAAGGCATTTAAACTCATTTCATGCTCAGGTGCTTATTGGAGAGGCTCTGAAAAGAATAAAATGCTCACAAGAATTTACGGTACGGCATTTACTAAAAAAGCAGAACTTGATGAGTATCTTGAATACCTTGAAAATGTAAAACTTCGTGACCACAATAAGCTTGGCCGTGAAATGGAGCTTTTTACAACTGTTGATGTAATAGGTCAGGGACTTCCGCTTCTTATGCCAAAGGGTACAAAGATAATCCAGACTCTTCAAAGATGGATTGAGGATGAGGAAGAAAAGCGCGGATATATGAGAACAAAGACTCCTCTTATGGCTAAGAGCGACCTTTATAAGATATCAGGACATTGGGATCACTATAAGGAAGGAATGTTCGTTCTTGGCGACGAGGAAAAAGATAAAGAGGTGTTCGCACTCCGTCCTATGACTTGCCCTTTCCAGTACTATGTATACAAGGCTACACCTAAGTCATACAGAGATTTGCCTTGCAGATACGGCGAGACATCTACACTTTTCAGAAATGAAGATTCAGGTGAGATGCACGGTCTTACAAGAGTAAGACAGTTTACTATTTCAGAGGGACACCTGATTGTGCGCCCTGACCAGATGGTAGAAGAGTTTAAGGGCTGCCTTGCACTTGCAAAGTATTGCCTCACAACATTGGGCCTTGAGGAGGATGTGACATATCATCTTTCTAAGTGGGATCCTGATAACAGAGAAAAATACATCGGCGAGCCAAAGGTGTGGGAGGAAACACAGCAGCATATAAGAGATGTACTTAATGAGCTTGAGATTCCTTTTACGGAGGATGTAGGCGAGGCTGCTTTCTACGGACCTAAGGTTGATATCAATGCAAAAAATGTGTACGGCAAAGAGGATACAATGATTACCATTCAGTGGGATGCCCTTCTTGCCGAGCAGTTTGATATGTACTACATTGACCAGAACGGAGATAAGGTAAGACCATATATCATCCACAGAACTTCTATGGGTTGCTACGAGAGAACACTTGCATGGCTTATTGAAAAATATTCAGGCCTTTTCCCTACATGGCTTTGTCCTGAACAGGTAAGGGTTCTTCCTATATCAGAGAAGTATCAGCCTTATGCTGAGTCTGTTCTTGAAGAGCTTAAGGCAAACGGTATCCAGGCAACCATTGATGAAAGAGCAGAAAAGATAGGAAAGAAGATTAGGGATACAAGGCTTGAGAGAATTCCTTATATGCTTGTTGTCGGAGAAAAGGAAGAGGCTGACAGACTGGTATCAGTCAGAAGCCGTTACGAGGGTGATGAGGGACAGAAGCCTCTGTCACAGTTCATTGACGATATCTGCCGTGAGATAAGAACTAAGGAAATCAGAAAAATCAATGTGACAAACGAGCAGTAGTATGTGAAACAACTAATTAATACCAGACTCAAACACACTTCTTTATTGCCGGTTAAGCCGGCTGGGAAGTGTGTTTTTGCATATATTATTTGTATTTTTATGAAATGCCCGCATATGAATAATGAAGCTAATAAAAAATAGTCGCTCATTTTCCAAAAATAAATGTCCCCTTTTTCTCGTAAAAAGAGTTAATAATGTAGAGGATGTAGATTTTTACATCAAGTCTACTGATGATAATTTAGGTTCGGGAAGGGAGAAATTTATGAAAGAAACCTATGAAAAATTGTATGAAGAAAATCGAATGCGTCTGATAAGGTATGCACAGAAAATTTTGGGTGACCGTTATGACGCAGAGGATGCAGTGGAGCAGGTATTTTGTAATATCATCAGGAACTGTGTGGATTTTGAGGATATGAATGAAGAGGAAATTCAAAAGTATCTTCTTAAATCAGTTAAACACAGCTCCTGTGATATACTGGAAACGAGGAAGAAGGTTGCCTACATTGAGGATTATGATGATAAAGGTGTGCTGCGGGAGGATACTACATTTGAACGGGTGTGCGAAAATATAAGCAAAGATACCGTCATAGGAAAAATCCAAAAATTCAGTTGTATCACTAATAATATTCTCTATATGAGCCTTTTTGAAGGAATGACATGTAATCAAATTGCAGATGAATTACATATGACAGAAAGTGCCGTCAAAAAACGAATCCAGCGTGAAAAGAAAAAACTGTCCCAAATGTGCCAAAAACTACTTGAAAACTAATTGTTAAATGTTTATAAAACGCTTGTCTTTTTGCTACATATAAGGTAGAATATAAATAATAGTTAGTTTGCAAAAGGAGAAACACTATGGACATAATAAGAAAGTATATCGATGAGCTTCTTGAGAGAAGTACACCGGAAGTTCCTATGTGGAATATTGAAAAATTGCGCGGTGGCGGCGGAAAGGCTAAGTGGAATTATATTGACGGCTGTATGATTAAGGCTGTTCTTGAAATGTATGCCATTACAAAAGAGGACAAGTACCTTAAGTTTGCGGATGATTTTATAGATTATCGTGTAAGAGAAGACGGCACTATTGATGGTTATGATATTCACGAAAAGAACATTGACAACGTAAATGCAGGAAAGACTTTATTTGAACTTTACGATTTGACAGGCAAGGAAAAGTATAGAAAGGCAATCGACCTTATATACAGCCAGATTGAGCTTATGCCTAGAACAGCTAACGGCAGTTTCTGGCACAAAGATATATATCCTAATCAGGTATGGCTTGACGGTCTTTATATGGGTCTTCCGTTCTATATGGAGTACGAGACAAGATTTAACAACAAAAAGAATTATGATGACATATACAGCCAGTTCAGATTTGTTATAGAGAACCTCAGAAACCCTATTAACGGTCTGTACTACCATGCTATTGATACAAGCAAGGAGGCATTCTGGTGCGATAAGGTAACAGGTCTTTCACAGAATGTATGGCTCAGAGCTACCGGCTGGTATACAATGGCACTTCTTGATACTCTTGACAAGGCAGATTCTACCGATGATAGGTATGCGGCTGACAATGAGATGCTTAAGAAGGCTTTCGTAGACGTTGTAGATGCTATGCTTAAGTATCAGGACGAGAGCGGTATGTGGTATGATGTGCCAAACTTTGGCGGTATGGACAAGAACTATCTTGAGACAAGCGGAAGTGCCATTATGGCTTATGCTATGTATAAGGGTGTAAGACTTGGTTTCCTCGGTGAAGAATACAGACAGTATGCTAAGAAAGCTATGGATGGTATCTGTGATAAGTATCTTAAAGAGATAGACGGCGAGATGCATCTTGGCGGTATCTGCCTTGTGAGCGGTCTTGGCGGAAATCAGAGAAGACCTGGTACATATGATTACTATATGTCTGAACCTATTGTAAATGATGATGCAAAGGGTGTAGGACCATTCCTTCTTGCATATACTGAAATGCTTAGATGTGAACAGTAGTATTGACTGTTCCCCACGTTTTGATAATAGTGTATTTGAAACAAGCTGTGTCTTTAAAAGGCACAGCTTATTTTGTGCAAAGATATTGAAGGAACTCAACTTTTATAGTGGAGTTTTCTGATTAAATGTGATACAATGTAGCTGATATTTTTAAGAAAGAGGATGTGCAATATGAGTAAACCATATATACATATACAGGAAGCATTGGCAAGAAAAGTGCCGGGGAAAATGTCTTTTGAACTTTTAGGAGAGGAAAACGGCTGTCTGTCGGGATGTCGTTCCGGAATTACCGTAAATGACAGCGAGGAATATGGAACAGCAGGAGTTCACGAGGATCAGGAGGGATTTTTTGTCCTTGAAGGTGAAGGATATGTTATGCTTGATGATATGGAGATAGAAGTGTGCGAAGGAAGTTCGTTTATAGCTCTTCCCGGTGTAAAACATACAATGAGAACCAAGGATAAGAACAAACCTTTAAAAATATTTTGGTTTCACAGTGCAGTATAGATGCGAAAACAGCATATGTTAGAATATATTGACAGAATGGAGAATAGTACGTTATGAAGATAGTAGTTTTGGCAGGAGGAATCAGTACAGAGAGGGATGTATCCATAGTTACGGGTACGCAGGTTTGTCATGCACTCAGGAGAAACGGTCATCAGGCAATATTGGTGGATGTGTATGTTGGCGTTGATGATGATAAGGTTTCGGGCATTTTTGATGTAGAAGATGACATAGATGCATTGGCTGCTTCTTTGAAGGAAATGACAAAGGATATTGATAATCTGAAGCACAGAAAATGTGAGGCAGGAAATGAATTTTTCGGCCCGAATGTCATTTCACTGTGCAAGCAGGCAGATATAGTATTTATGGCACTTCATGGCGAGAACGGAGAGAACGGAAAGATACAGGCAGCATTTGATTTGTTATCGATAAAATATAGCGGTACGGGATATTTGGGCAGTGCACTTGCAATGGATAAGAGTCTTTCAAAACAGCTTTTTGTGGAGAATGGGATTCCTACTCCTAAGGGTGTACTTGTCAGCAAAGATAATGTAAAAAATCTTGAGAATTTTGGAATAAAGCTTCCTGTTGTGGTAAAACCATGTTGCGGAGGTTCAAGCGTGGGCGTATCAATAGCCACAACCGATGCAGAGTATGATGAAGCACTTTGTGAGGCTTTTCGTTATGAGACAGACGTAATAGTAGAAGAGTATGTTAAGGGCAGAGAATTTTCTATCGGAGTAATAGAAGGCGAGGCTCTTCCTATCATAGAAATAGCACCTATTGAGGGATTTTACGACTATACCAATAAGTATGTTCCGGGAAAGACAAAGGATACATGTCCGGCGGTTCTTACAAAGGAACAGACCGATAAACTTCAGGCATGCGCCTGCAGAGTATTTGAAGTTCTTAAGCTAAATACATATGCAAGAGTGGATTTCCTTATGAACGATGACAGTGAGATATTCTGTCTGGAAGCCAATACGCTTCCGGGAATGACTCCGACAAGCCTTCTTCCGCAGGAAGCAGCAGCGACAGGAATGTCGTTTGACGAGCTGTGTGAGAAGCTTATAAAGGTGTCTTTAAAGAAATATAATTAACAGGCAAAATGTAATCGTTTTAAAATATATAAGCAGAATGGAGCTTTTTAATTATGAAAAACATAACTTTAGGTCAGATAGCACAAGCCTGCAAAGGAAGATATGTGGGACCTGATAATCTGCTGTCGCAGAAAATATCAGGTGTTACCATTGACAGCAGAAAGGTCAAAGAAGGATATGTGTTTGTTGCTATCGCAGGCGAGCGAAGCGACGGTCATGACTTTGCAGAGTCGGCAGTGCAAAACGGTGCACTTTGCTGTATAAGTGAGAAGGAACTTTCTGAAAATGTGCCGCATATTTTGGTAAAGTCAAGTGCTGCTGCGCTTCAGGACGCGGCAAGATATTACAGAAGCACTCTGGATATCAAAATAGTGGGAATAACAGGCAGTGTAGGCAAGACCAGCACAAAGGAAATGGTATCGTCAGTTGTATCACAAAAGTATGCCACTTTAAAGACGGAAGGCAATTATAACAATGAACTTGGACTTCCTCTTACCATATTCAATATAGAAGATTACCATAGGGTTGCCGTGCTGGAGATGGGAATAAGCGATTTTGGAGAAATGCACCTTCTGGCAGGTATTGCAAAACCTGATATATGTGTCATAACAAATATCGGTCTGTGTCATCTTGAAACCCTAAAATCGCGCGACGGAATATTAAAGGCAAAATCCGAGATATTCGATTTTATAACACCTGATGCCGGTATAGTGTTAAACGGTGATGATGATAAGCTTGTAAATATTACCGACATAAAGGGGATAAGACCGTATACATTTGGCATAGACAATACAGGCGCGGACATTGTTGCAACTGACATAGAGAATAAAGGACTTGAAGGCGTAAGCTGTGAACTTTCATTTGGAGATACGGTTACTAAGGTTAATATCCCTATTCCCGGAAAACATATGGTATACAATGCCATGGCAGGTTTTCTTGTAGGAAAGCTTTTGGGGCTTACGGAGCAGGAGATTGTAAATGGAATAGCAGCGCTTACACCTGTAACAGGACGAAATAACATTATAAATACAGGAAAAATTATAGTGATTGATGACTGTTACAATGCTAATCCCGTATCAATGAAGGCTTCCATAGATGTACTGGATGATGCAAGGGGAAGAAGAGTGTGCATACTCGGAGATATGTTCGAGCTTGGAGAAAATGAGGTACAGCTTCACAGAAGCGTCGGAGAACATTTGGCGCAAAAAAATATAGAAGTTTTAATATGTGTCGGAACTTTGTCGGCTAATATTGCTTCGGCAGCAGGAACAAATAAGAATATGCAGGTTATTCATTTTGACACGAGAGAAGAACTTCTCGCTAATCTTAAAAATATAGTGAAACAAGGAGACAATGTGCTTGTCAAGGCGTCGCATGGAATGGGCTTTGACGAGGTGGTAAAGGAGCTTCAGATATGGTATCAATAATAGTAGCTATTACAAAAAACAGAGTTATAGGAAACGAGGGAAAGATTCCTTGGAGAATAAAAGGCGAGCAAAAAAGATTTCGCGAGCTTACGACCGGAAATGTGCTTATTATGGGCAGGAAGTCTTATGAAGAGATAGGTCATCCGCTTCCAAACAGAAAGACCATACTTATATCAAATACGATAAAGGTTGAAGAAGAAAACTGTACCACCGTAGGCTCATTTGACGAGGCTATGGAGAAGCTTCGTGACTATGACGGTGAAATATTTGTGGCAGGCGGAGCAAGGGTATATGATGAAGCCATAAAGATAGCTGACAGGGTATATCTTACGGTGATAGATATGGAGATAGAAGGAGACAGATTTTTTCCTGAATTTGAAAAGGATTTTACCTGTACATATGAGCAAAGAGTAGATGGAGAGATACCTTACACATACTATACATATGACAGAAAGATAATTGCGGATAAATGTTGAAGAAATGATTGAAGCGGTATTGGGAAAATTTTCTCAGATGCCTTTGTGTAAATAAAAATTCCCCAACCATTAGGTTTTAAATCTGACGGTTGGGGAATTTGAAATTCTTATCTGATTTTTAGGCTTACTTTATGTCAGAAGTACAATGAGGACACTTTGTGGCGTCGATATGTATTTCTGAATGGCAGTAAGGACATTCTTTAGTTTTCTTTGGCGCAGGAGCGGCAGGTTTTTCGACTGCTTTTCTGAGCTTGTTGATACCTCTTACAAAGAGGAATACTACAAATGCCATTATGATAAAGTCGATTACGCCAGATATGAAAGCACCGTAATTTACAGTAGCTACGCCTGCTTCGGTAGCTTCTGCAATTGTAGCATAATGCTTTCCGTCAAGTGCGTAAAACCAGTTTGTGAAATCTACCTTTCCCGTAAATACACTGATGAGCGGCATAATAAGGTCATTTACCATAGAGTTTACGATTTTTGTAAATGCAGAACCGATAATCATACCGACAGCCAAGTCAATCATATTGCCCTTAACGGCAAATTCTTTGAATTCTTTTAACATTTTGTTTTCTCCTATTCTTTTTCATTTGAGTTTTCTGTATCTTCTTTCTCATCCTTGTGAAGGAGAGTAAGTTCAACTGTTTCAATTCTGTTTTTATCTAATGATTTTACAACAATTTTTAAGGTATCCGTTTCTATAAAGTCGCCAACATCAGGAAGTTTATCTAACGTTTCTATAATATAGCCTGCAATAGACTCATATTCCTCAGAAGAAAGAGATGTGCCAAACATATCATTTATATCATCAATGCGGGTAGAACCGTCGATTATATATGTATTATTATCAACCTTCTTGAAATCCTCGTCTTCATCCTCGTCATATTCATCCTGTATCTCACCTACAATTTCCTCAAGCAAATCCTCAAGAGTAATCATACCGACAGTAGAACCGTATTCATCAAGAACTATTACAATGTTGTTTGAATTCTTTTTAAGTTCATCCATAAGCTCGGATACATTTTTGAATTCGTAGGTATAATAAGGTTCACGCAGTATATCTCTTACATTAAAGGATTCATCCGGGTCGTAAAGAAGCAAATCCTTGACATTTATAATACCTACTACATTGTCGTTGGAATTTTCATATACGGGAAGGCGGGTATATTTTTCCTGTCTGAAAATGGATATGATTTCCTGATAGGTACTGTCTATGCTTATGCTTGTCATGTCAATTCTCGGAATCATAACGTCCTTTGCAAGAGCATTGCCGAAGTCGAACAGATTGTTGATAATCTGTTTTTCATCACTTTCAATAACGCCTTCTTTATGGCTTACCGAAACAATGGTACGAAGCTCGTCTTCCGTGTAGGTGTTCTGGGATTTGCTTTTGTTGGCACCCATCAATGTCAACACGGAATTTGAAATAAGGTTGATTATGTAAATGACCGGAGTGAGAATGATCATCAGCATATTGATTATAGGTGAAAATGCCAGTGACATTTTCTCGGAATGCATAGTGGCAAGTGTCTTTGGAATTATCTCACCGAATATCAGAACAAATATGGTAAGAATACCGGTGAAAAGTCCTACGAGAGAATTGCCTCCTGAGATATCAATGGCAAGCGTTGTGGCTAACGAAGAAGCGCTGATGTTTACAATGTTGTTACCGATGAGTACGGCACTTAACATTTTTGACGTGTTATCCTTGACGCGAAGTGTAAGCGCTGCCCGCTTGTTGCCTGCCTGCGACAGGGATAGAAGCCTTATCTGGCTTACTGTGGTCAGTGCAGTTTCAGCAGAAGAGAAAAAGCCTGACAAAAAAAGTAGAATAATCAGTACAACTAATTTAATAGTCTGACTGGGGTCCAAAAAAATCATCTCCTATTTTTATAAATATATTCAAAATTGTATAATATAGTATCTGTGTTTGTCAAGCAAATAGTGAATATTTTTGCGTTAACAATAATATATTATACAAGTACTATTTTTTTAGGAGGGAATGTTACGTCAAATATAAAACAAATAGCTAAGGCGGCTGTTGCTACATATGTAATTACTGGAGTGCTTCTGCTTGTGCTGTCCTTTTTGCTTTACAAATTAAGGCTGTCGGACAGTGTAGTAAATGTGGGAATATGGATAATATACGGATTAAGTAACATAGCAGGAGGCATAATAATAGGAAAACTTATGAAAAATAAAAGACTGATATGGGGCATGCTCATAGGCGCATTGTACTTTCTGCTGCTCCTTACGGTGTCACTTTGCACGGGAGGCATTGGCGGAGTCAATTGGGTTAAGATTGCGGAATGTATGCTTATATGTATTATGTGCGGCGGAGCAGGAGGTATTTTGAGTTAATACAAATTTAAGGAGTTTTTTATACAAAAAATAAAGGAAAATGTAAATCTATGTAGAATATCTATTATAGCAGTAATTTTGAAGATATGCTTCGGAATGTGAGAAACTATATGAATATAAGAGAAAAGCAGGAACAGTTAGAGATAAAAAATCTTAGTAAATATGCAGCTTTAAGTATTAATTCCCAGGGAAGAGATTACTATGAAGAGCCTTGTGATGTGCGGACCATCTATCAAAGAGACAGGGATAGGGTTTTGCATTGCAAGGCTTTTAGGAGGTTAAAGCATAAGACACAGGTATTTCTCGCACCTGAGGGAGATCATTACAGAACAAGGCTTATACATACCCTTGAAGTATCGCAGATAGCAAGAAGCATATCAAGAGCATTGAGACTTAATGAGGATTTGACGGAAGCCATTGCTCTTGCACATGATTTGGGACATACGCCGTTTGGACATGCCGGTGAGAGAGCACTTAATGAGGTAAGTCCCAATGGTTTTAAACATTACGAGCAGAGCGTTAGGGTGGTGGAATGTCTTGAAAAGGACGGAAGAGGTCTTAATCTTACGAAAGAAGTAAGGGACGGTATTCTGAATCACAGGACATCAGGTAATCCCGGTACGCTTGAAGGAAAGGTAGTTCGTTTATCCGATAAGATTGCATACATCAATCATGATATTGATGATGCCATAAGGGCAGGTATTTTTTGCGAGCAGGATATTCCAAGGGAATATACGGACATACTTGGAAATACTACCAAATCCCGTCTTAATACTCTTATAAACGATATAATAACTAACAGTGAGGACAAGCCGGACATTCTTATGTCCGAAGAGATAGGCAATGCCATGAGCGGTCTGCGTTCATTTATGTTTGAAAGCCTGTACACAAATAAAAAAGCTAAGGCGGAAGAAGTTAAGGCACGCAAACTCCTAATTGAATTATATAGATATTATGAGCAGAATATAACTGATTTACCAAAAAATTATTTAGATATGATTGAGATAAAAGGTCATGATAAAGACAGAGTCATATGTGACTACATTGCAGGTATGAGTGACCAGTATGCCATAGCCACATTTGAGGAAATTTTTGTTCCTGTTTCATGGAAAGTGTAGGAAGTAAGGACATGTATTACAGTGATGAGATAATAGAAGAGGTCAGAAGTGCAAATGATATAGTGGATGTTATATCACCGTATGTGAAGCTTGCCAAAAAGGGAGCTTCGTACTTTGGACTTTGCCCGTTTCACAACGAGAAATCCGGTTCTTTCAGTGTATCACAGTCAAAACAGATGTATTACTGCTTTGGTTGCGGCGCAGGAGGAAATGTATTTACTTTTCTTATGGAATACGAAAAAATGTCATTTGTGGAAAGCATTTCATATCTGGCAAACCGCGCCGGAATTACGCTTCCGGAGGTTGAACTGACTGAGGAGGAAAAGCGGCGGAAGAATCTTAAAAATCAGTTGTATGAGGTAAACAAAGAAGCTGCAAAATTTTTTCACTATCAGCTCAATACAAAACCGGGTGAGATAGGAAAAAAATATTTTGAAAAAAGAGGGCTTAGCGAGGAAACACAGACGCGTTTCGGACTGGGCTATTCAAATATAGATGGAACGGTGCTTTATCGCTATCTTAAAAATAAAGGATATGATGATAATGTACTTAAGGAAAGCGGTCTTATCATAATGAATGAGCGTGGTGCTTATGACCGCTTCAGGGACAGGGTGATGTTTCCGATAATGGATATCAACAGTAAGGTAATAGGTTTCGGCGGCAGAATAATAGGTGACGGTGAACCGAAGTATCTTAATTCACCCGAAACAATACTGTTTGACAAAGGACGTAATCTTTACGGACTGAATTTTGCAAAATCCTCCAGACAGCCCAATATCATTATATGCGAGGGCTATATGGATGTTATTGCTCTGCATCAGGCGGGCTTTACACAGGCGGTAGCGGCACTGGGAACGGCATTTACGGCGGCTCATGCAATGCTGCTTAAACGATATACAAATAACATACTGATGACATTTGACAGCGACGGTGCAGGCGTAAAGGCGGCATTAAGGGCGATACCTATCATGAAGTCGGCAGGACTTTCGGTAAAGGCCATTGACATGCGGCCGTATAAAGACCCGGATGAGTTTATAAAGGCTCTGGGACCGGAAGAGTTTCAAAAGAGAATAGACTCGGCGGTGAACAGCTTTATGTATAAGATAGACAAGCTGTCCCTTGAATACGACTTAAACGACCCTGCGGAGAAGACAAAATTTATAAACGAGGCTGCAAAGGAACTGACTGAATTTGAAGAAGAGATAGAAAGAAACAATTATGTTGAAGCCGTTGCACAAAAGTTTGGCATCGACTGTGAGAGTCTTAAAAGGCTTGTTAACAGATACGGAAATGCGATGGAAATTGTACAGACGGGTGAAAGTCAAAAAAGAATACAGGATTCTTCACAGGTTAAGGAAGACGGAGTCGTAAAGTCACAGCAGATACTTCTTACCCTGCTTTGCAACGAGCCGCAGCTTTTTGGAATTATATCAAAATACATTTCTCCTGAAGATTTTGTGGATGATATATATAACAAAGTGGCAGTCACTGTGTATGAACAGCTTAAAGATACCGGAAATATTGTGCCGGGACAGATTATGAATATGTTTGAAAATGAAGAGGAACATAAAAAAGTTGCCTCGCTGTTTTCAAATGACATACGCGAAGGTACGTCTGTCAAGGAAAAAGAGAAAATATTAAATGAAACCATACTGAATGTCAAGAAGAACAGTCTTGCTTTCAGAAACAAGAATTATTCTGCTTTGACCGGAGAAGAGAAGCAAAAATTTATAGCAGATAAAATGAATTTGCAAAAAATACATGTTACACTAAATTAAATGTCGCAAGACGAAAGGACGGAAAAATATGGACGAAGCAATGATGACTAAATTTCAGGAAAGAATTAATGAGATTGTTGCCAGCGCAAAGAAGAAAAAGAATGTGTTAGAGTATCAGGAAATAATTGATGCTTTTTCAGAGTTTGATCTCGACAGTGATAAAATGGATAAGCTTTATGAGGTGCTTGAATCCAAAGGCATTGATATTTTAAGAATTGCAGAGCCTGACGAGGAAGAACCTGATGAGGATATGCTTCTTGAAGAAGACTTGGAATCAGACATTGACCTTGAAAAAATCGATTTGTCAGTTCCTGAAGGCGTAAGCATTGAAGACCCTGTAAGAATGTACCTTAAGGAAATAGGAAAGGTACCTCTTTTGAGTGCCGATGAAGAAATCGAGCTGGCAAAGCGTATGGAAACCGGAGATGCGGAAGCAAAGAAAAGACTTGCCGAGGCAAACCTTCGTCTTGTGGTAAGTATAGCAAAAAGATATGTGGGCCGTGGTATGCTGTTTCTTGACCTTATTCAGGAAGGAAATCTCGGACTTATAAAGGCTGTTGAAAAGTTTGATTACAGGAAGGGCTACAAATTCTCAACATATGCCACATGGTGGATAAGACAAGCCATAACAAGAGCCATTGCAGACCAGGCAAGAACCATAAGAATACCTGTTCATATGGTTGAGACCATCAATAAGCTTATCAGAGTTCAAAGACAGCTTCTTCAGGAGCTTGGACGTGAGCCGTCACCTGAAGAGATAGCAGTCCAGATGAAAATGCCTGTGGAGAGAGTAAGGGAGATACAGAAGATTTCTCAGGAACCTGTATCTCTTGAAACTCCTATCGGCGAGGAGGAGGACAGCCATCTTGGAGATTTCATACAGGATGACAATATGCCTGTACCTGCTGATGCGGCAGCATTTACACTTCTTAAGGAGCAGCTTGTTGAGGTACTTCAAACTCTTACGGACAGGGAACAGAAAGTACTGCGCTTAAGATTCGGACTTGATGACGGACGTGCAAGAACACTTGAAGAGGTTGGCAAGGAATTTAACGTAACAAGAGAGCGTATAAGACAGATTGAGGCAAAGGCTTTAAGAAAGCTTCGTCATCCAAGCAGAAGCAGAAAGCTGAGGGATTTCCTTGACTAATGCAGTTAAAGTAAATATTTCCGAACGCCTTAAAAGAATAGCGGGCATGCTTACATTTCATGAAACAGTAGCAGATATAGGGTGCGACCATGGATATCTTTCAATATATCTTGTGAGTAGCGGGATTTGCAAAAATGCTTTGGCTATGGATGTAAGGAAAGGTCCTTTGCAAAAAGCCGTAAATAATATTGATGCATTTGGAGTGTCTGACAAGGTTACTGCCAGATTGAGCAATGGTTTTCAGGGCGTTTTGAAGGATGAAGCTTCAAGCGCAGTTATTGCAGGTATGGGAGGCCCTCTTATTATAAAGATATTGGAGGAAGGTCAGCCGTTTAAAAAAGGAATAAGGGAGCTTGTTCTCTCTCCGCAGAGTGAGATTCATAAGGTGCGATGTTACCTTGCAGCAAATGGTTATCTCATAGATTACGAAGATATGCTCTGCGAGGACGGAAAGTATTACCAGCTTATGCATGTCACACAAAATCCGGAAAAGTCACAAATGACGCCTCCCGGGAATATATATCTTAAATATGGCGAACATTTGTTGAAAATGAAACATCCCGTACTTAAAGAGTATCTTGAAAAAGAACTTGAAAAAAGCCGGCGTGTAATAAACGGACTTAAAGAGAAGAACAGGAGCTTTCAAAAATCTGAAGGCGTCTTGGATAAATCATCGGCGGTAAGTAAGCGTTTGGAAGAACTTGAAAATCTTACAAAAGAGATTGAGGAGGCATTGGCATTTTATGAAGTGTGAAGATATGGTAAAAGAACTTGAAAAGCTTTGCAGGCCTTCATGTGCCTTAGATTGGGATAATGTCGGGCTTCTTGCAGGTTCAAAAGAAAAGGAAGTAAAGAAAATTCTGGTGTCACTTGACTGTGATAATGTTGCGGTAGAAACAGCCGTAAGCATCGGGGCAGATATGATTATCACACATCATCCCATTATATTTTCTAAGGTAGGCAGAGTTACCGATGATAACATAGTCACGGCGAGAATTATCAAAATGATAGAAAACGGAATATGCGGATATTCCATGCACACAAATTTTGACGCCACGGTCATGGCTAAGCTTGCAGCAGAATATCTCGGACTTTCCGAAACAAAACCGCTTGAAATTGTGGGTACAGACTGTGAGCGTGGTGAAAGTCCGGCAGGCTGCGGAGATGAAAATGCAGGTGACTTTCTTGGAATAGGCAGCATAGGAATACCGGATTGCATTGAAAATGTGGAATATTGGTGTGAGAAGGTTAAACAGGTATTTGATATTCCGAATGTCATTCTCTATGGAGATGAAAAGGCTGTCGTCCGTAAAGTGGCTGTATGTCCGGGTTCAGGAAAGGAGTACATACCGCTTGTCAGAGCGATGGGTGCAAATCTTTTTATTACAGGCGATATAAACCATCATGCGGGACTTGACGCTATCGACATGGGAATAAATGTGATGGACGCCTCACATTATGGAATAGAATACATTTTTGTAGATTATATATCAAAGTATATAAAGGAATGTTTTGGCAATAGTGTAGAAGTAGTTAAGATGCCAAAGTCAATGCCCTTTAAAATATATTAAATGAACGGAGGAATTTTATGTTAGAGGATGGAATTTTATTGGCAGATCTTGCAAGAGAGCATCAGAATGAGTACAATTATCCTATTGTGCTCGCAATGGTTGACGGAAGACTGAGGGAACTTAGCAAGTATGCTGACAGTGACAGCAAGATTGACTTTATCACGACCAACTCAAATGTGGGTATACTTACCTACAAAAGAAGCGTTACACTTATGATGCTTAGTGCTATCTATGACATTGTGGACGAAACGATGATAGAGGATGTAAGAATACTCTATTCCATATGTCAGGGATATTACTGTGAAATAAAGGGTAATATTACGGTTGACGATGAGTTTTTAAGCAAGGTCAAGGCAAGAATGAACGAAATAGTAAAGCTTGACCTACCTTTCAACAAAAAGTCTTTAAATGTTGATGATGGAATAGAACTTTTCAGAAAGCTTGGTCTGAAGGATAAGGAAAGACTTTTCAAATACAGAAGAGTATCCAAGGTCAATATATACGATACCAATGGCTATGAGGATTATTATTACGGTTATATGGTTCCTTCAACAGGCTATCTTAAATATTTTGATTTGGTGCCTTATGAAAAAGGTTTTGTGCTTATGATGCCTACATCTGCTGACCCTAAGAAGATACCTGAATTTAATCCTCCTAAGAAGCTTTTCAATGTTTTGCGCGAAGCAACTGAATGGGGAGAAATGCTTGACTGTGGTACGGTAGGTGCACTCAATGACAAGATTTCAAACGGTGATGTTGCAGAGCTTATGCTTGTTCAGGAGGCTCTTCAGGAAAAAGAGATTTCAAAGATTGCCGAGAGAATAGCAAGTGAAGGAAAGCGAATAGTGCTTATAGCAGGACCAAGTTCATCGGGAAAGACGACATTTTCACACAGGCTTTCCATACAGCTTAGAGCTCTCGGACTTAATCCGCATCCTATTGCTGTTGACGACTGGTTTGTCGAGAGAGAACAAACTCCTCGTGATGAAAACGGAAAATATGACTTTGAATGTATAGAGGCCGTGGATGTTGAATTGTTCAATAAGCATATGAACCAGCTTTTAAACGGTGAAACCGTGGAACTGCCTACATTCAATTTTGTGCTTGGAACAAAAGAATACAAGGGCAATTATAAGACGATGGGAAAGAATGATATTCTTGTAATCGAGGGAATACACGGACTGAATGATAAACTTACACACAGTCTGCCTAATGACTCTAAGTTCAAGATATATATAAGCGCCCTGACCACGCTTAATATTGATGAGCATAACAGAATACCTACAACTGACGGCAGACTTATAAGAAGAATTATAAGAGATGCAAGGACAAGAGGCGCAAGTGCTGCCAAGACCATATCAATGTGGGATTCGGTAAGACGAGGCGAGGAGAAAAATATCTTCCCTTATCAGGAGGAGGCGGACGTAATGTTTAATTCTGCCCTTATATATGAACTTGCTGTTCTTAAACCATACGTGGAAAGTCTTCTGTTTGGCATAGATAAGTTTGCACCGGAATATGTGGAGGCCAAGAGATTACTTAAGTTTATGGATTATTTCCTGACAATAAGCAGCGAGGATATTCCGAAAAATTCAATTCTTAGAGAATTTGTCGGAGGAAGTTGCTTTAAAGTCTGATTTGTGATATAATGCTAATGCTCAATGTTAAGGCTTTGAGCCGGTTAAATGGTCGCGGCTGCAATTGCCGAAAGGTAGCAGGTGAGGAAAGTCCGGGCTTCATAGGGCAAGATGCTGGATAACGTCCAGTAGAGGTGACTCTCAGGAAAGTGCAACAGAAAATAACCGCCGCATAAGCGGTAAGGGTGAAAAGGCAGGGTAAGAGCCTACCGTCTCTCTGGTGACAGAGAGGGCTGTGTAAACCCCATCTGAAGCAAGACCGAATAAGAAACGATACGGCTGCCCGTCGTGTTTCGTGGTAGGTCGCTTGATTTTATCGGTAACGGTAAAACTAGATAGATGATCATTCAAGACATAACCCGGCTTACAGGCTGACTCAAAGCGTTTTATCATTTTGAATTCCTTTTTTTTGGGGGCATCGGTTTATAACCGATGCCCCCAAAACCTTTTGCATATGTCTGTATAATTAAACAGTTCTCTTACTGTCAGCTATGGTATTTCTCTTCGCAGTATTTGCATCTGTATACCTGATTTTCTTTGTCGGTAAGTACAAAAATGTGCTTCAATTCCTGTTCTATGGAGGTTATGCAGCGTGGATTTTTGCATTTTATAACATCAGTTATGGTGTTAGGAAGAGACAATTCCTTTTTCTCTACAATCATACCGTCCTTTATGATGTTTACGGTAATGTTGTGGTCGATAAAGCCTATAATATCAAGGTTTATGAGTTCAAGGCTTCCTTCAATTTTGATAATGTCCTTTTTGCCCATCAGCTTACTTGGAACATTTTTTATAATGGCTACACAGCAATCAAGATTGTCAAGACCGAGATAACGGTATAGCTCCATGCTTTTGCCGGCTTCAATATGGTCCAGAACAAAGCCGTCCTTTATTTTGCCTACACTAAGTGTCACAGAACTTGTATCTTTATTCATCAAGCGTTACCTCCAATAAAGTCATAATAAGAGCCATTCGCACATACACGCCGTATTGAGCCTGTTTGAAATAAGCGGCACGAGGGTCATCATCCACCTCAACGGAGATTTCGTTTACTCGAGGAAGAGGGTGGAGTACAATCATATCATCCTTGGCAAGACTCATCTTATTCTTGTCGAGAATATAGAAATCTTTCATTCTAAGGTAATCATCCTCATTGAAAAATCTTTCTTTTTGAACGCGGGTCATATATAAAATGTCAAGCTCGCCCATAACGTCTTCTAACTTTTCCACTTCTTTGTAAGGAATGTTGTTCTTGTCAAGAACATCCTCACGTATATAGTCAGGCACGCAGAGTTCCTTGGGCGAAATGAGAACAAATTTGATGCCGGCATATCTCACTAAAGAATTGATGAGAGAGTGTACGGTACGACCGAATTTGAGGTCTCCGCACAAGCCTATAGTCATATTTTCAAGATGACCTTTAAGACAGTATATGGTTAAAAGATCCGTAAGCGTCTGAGTAGGGTGTTGATGTCCTCCATCGCCTGCATTTATCACAGGAATTGAAGACTTAGTAGAAGCTACCAAAGGTGCACCCTCTTTAGGATGTCTCATGGCACAGATATCGGCATAACATGAAATTACACGTATGGTATCAGATACGCTTTCGCCTTTTGCAGCAGAACTTGAGTCGGCAGAAGAGAAGCCCAGTACAGAGCCTCCTAAGTTAAGCATGGCAGCTTCAAAGCTTAGTCTTGTCCTGGTACTTGGCTCATAAAAGAGAGTGGCTAACTTCTTACCTAAACAGCATTTTGAATATTTTTTGGGATTTTCGGAAATATCCTTGGCAAGTATAAGAAGCCTGTTTGTTTCCTCAACGCTAAAATCCAAAGGACTTAATAAATGTCGCATAGACACCTCCATTAAAGTTTTTTGTATATAATATTGTTTGGCTTTTCGATTTTAAGGATTGGTCCGTTCATAACGATAAGAGCTTTCTCATAGTTAATTGTGAAGGTCGTAATGGTGCCGGCCTCGTGGTTGAGAGAAAGCAGATGCTTATCATCAGGAAACAGGCATATGTCTTTCGGATAATCGCCGCTGACAGGAAGACATGATTTGGTGGTAAGCATACCAGTTTCTTTGTCAATCTTATAGGTGGTTACGCTGTTGTCTCCTGCGTTAGAACAGAAGAGAAATCCGCCGTCTGATGAGATGGTTATGCACGCTGCAGCCGAGATGGCTTTATTAGCACCTCTTACGGTAAAAATGCTCTGAATAAATTCAAATTTTTCTTTTGCGTCTTTGTGGTAAGCATATACGTCTATAATGTTTTTTAGCTCGCATACAACGTAGGCAAATTTGCCGTCGGGACTGAAAAGAAGCATTCTTGGTGCACTTTCAAGCTGGGTTCTGATAACGTCTACAAGCTTCAGTTTTCCGGAAGGACTTACCTGATAAAGTTTAACCTGATCTATACCAAGATCGCATACGCACAGAAATGCTTCGTCAGGTGTAAGTATGGCTTGGCTTATGTGAGGGCGGAAGTTGCGGTCTGCGATAGACCCCATTCCTTTGTGATATACCTCGTCGGCTATTTCGCCTATGCTTCCGTCAGGATTGATATGCATAACCGTAAGTTTTCCGTCGTGATATCCTGATACAAAAAGAAGAGTGTTGGCTTTATTGGTAGATAAATGGCAACCTCTCATTCCTTTAATGCTTTGTAAATTGATAAATTCAAGGTCACCGTCATCAAGAATTTTAAAGGCAGTAACACCTTCATCACATACGGAGTATAAAAACTTCTTATCCGGTGACATAGTTATATAGGAAGGATTATTAATAGGGACTTCCTTGGTTTCAGTTATACGGCCGCTTGCCACATCCATATCGAAAATATGGATTCCTTTGCTTTTTCCAAGTGTGTAAGTACCTGCATATGCAACATATTTTTCCTTGTCAGTACTCATTCTGGCACCTCCTTTAATATTAATACAATTTTACTCTAAATCTTTGTTGTAATCAAGCATTTTGATATACATTTTTAAAGAATTGTGGTAGAATATAATCTGGTATTTTAGTTGCAGCAATCAATATTTTGCGTATCAGAAATGTGAGTAAAGTGAAAAATGGAAGAAAAAGGACATAATAACAGAGTATATATGCTTGATACCATAAGGGGTGTCATAATCATAGGCGTTGTGGTGTATCATTTTTTGTTTGATTTGTATGATATGTTTGATGTGAATTTGTGGTGGATGGACAGCACTCCTATAAATTTTATAAGAGATTTTGGTGCGGGAGTACTTATATTTATATCAGGAATATCAAGCCTCCTGTCAAGAAATAATATAAAAAGGGGTATAAAAACACTTATATGTGCAGCATTACTGAGTATAGTGACATATATATTTGTTCCTGATAACTTTATATTTATCGGAATACTTCACTTTTTGGGAACAATGATGCTTCTTTACGGTATTGCCGGAAAGACCGTGAATAAAATTCCGCGTGTTTTTGGCATAGCGGTCTGTCTGATTATATTTTTTGTGATTTTCCCTCTGGACAACGGCTACATCGGCATTAAAGGGCTGTTTACGCTTGACATACCTTATGAACTCAGAAACTCGACATTTGAATATATTCTCGGTTTCGGAGGAGGTCATTTGTATTCTGCCGATTATTTTCCCTTTCTGCCATGGAGCTTTTTGTTTCTTGCAGGAACTTTTGTGGGTAATTATGTGAAAGAGGGACGAATACCTTCATTTTTGTATAAGGATATTTGTAAACCGATATCATTTCTCGGAAGAAATACTCTTGTAATATATCTTTTACATCAGCCGGTAATGTGCGCCTTAATGATGCTTGTTGCAAAAATTATTAAATAAAATTTACGATGCTGACGCTTCGTTATGTGAGGTAATTATGAC
>CAMEJP010000011.1 GCA_945920185.1 uncultured Eubacterium sp.
TGAGAGACCGTTTAGGGCTGCATTTTCACGGGCTGCCTCCACGGCTTCCTCAACTATCTCCACGCCCACCACTTTCTTTGCCACGGGTGCTACTATCTGGGCGATAGTGCCTGTGCCGCTGTAAAGGTCGAATATTACCTTGTCCTTTGTGTCACCGATATATTCTCTGGCTGTACTGTATAGAACCTCTGCGCCGAGGGAATTTGTCTGGAAAAATGAAAATGGAGTTATCTTAAAGCTGAGTCCCAAAAGTTCTTCAGTAATGTAATCGTTTCCGTAAAGTACCTCTGTGAAATCGCTTTTTACCACGTCCGCAAGGCTGTCATTGACCGTGTGAAGAATGCCGGCAATGTTGCCCTCAAGCGAAAGGGAAGTAAGTACGTTCACCCACTCTGAAAGGTCGCACTCTGTCTGTGATGTTGTCACAAGGTCGACAAGTATGTCGCCTGTCTTTACGGCACGTCTTACCAAAAGATGCCTTAAATACCCTTCGTGGGTAATTTTGTGGTTAAATGATAAGCCTGTCCCTGCGAAATAATCGAGGGTAGCACGGAGTATCAGGTTATAGTCGTTATGTACGATTTTGCAGTGGTCGGTTGTCACCACATCATACATACTTGACCTTTTGTGAAGTCCGAGTGCAAGAGGGCCGTCCTTGTATTCATCTCCGAAAGAAAATTCCATTTTGTTGCGGTATGCAGTGCATACGGGACTTGGTTTAATCGGGTGAAATTCATAGTCTTTGCAAACTGAGTCCACAAGAGCTTTTACCTGAGCTTCCTTGATTTTTAGCTGCTCTGTGTAGTCCACCGACTGATAGGTACAGCCTCCGCATACGCCGAAATTTTCACATGTGTCCGCAGTTTCAAGAGGTGATTTTTCAAGCACCTCTAAAAGTCTGGCTTCTGCCTTTCCTTTTCTCAGTTTATTTATCATTACGCGAACTTTCTGACCGGGTATGGCATTTTTTACCGTTATTCTGGTATCATCAGCCACGATATGGCATTTGTTGGGAAATTCCACGCTTTCGACTGTTCCCTCATAAATCTCGCCTTTTTTCATAGTTGCCTCTTTTCTCCTTGTATCACAGCCATAGTGGCAAAACGGGCATTCATATTCCGCTTCGCCGCACGCTCATAAAGCAGTGCTTTGATTTTTTATATATCAAGAAAAAACTGCCACTTATTTAAAAGTGACAGTCCTTTTTAATTCCTATTCTTCTGAATTCTCGTTTTCAAATTCGTCCTCGTCAAACTCATCTTCCTCAAACTCGTCTTCAAAATCATCCAGATAATCAGGTGTCAAATATCTGTATACTGCATATGCAATTCCTGCAACCGCTACAACAGCGCCGATAATAGCAAGAATTATAAGTAATACGTTAGTCTTCTTCTCTTCCTTTACTACTACCTCCTGCTTAGCATCCTTATTCAACAGCTCGTTGAGTTTAGCAGCTACAGCACAGTCTTTAAATTTGCACATGGAAATCGCTCCCTTCCTTACTTGGTTATTTTCAAAATATCATAAATGTATTATATCACTTAATTGACAAATTTACTACATATTTTTTTACATTTTAACTAATTTTGCAAATGTGGCAAACATTTTTTTGACGCCCGCGGTTTCAAAATCAACCGTAACTTCATAATCCCTGCCGCCGTTTACTATGTCAGTCACGGTTCCTACGCCAAACTTAACATGCTTTACGGTATCGCCAACCGCATATCCCAGAGAACCTGCTGAGGCAGGCTTGTCAAATACCGTGTCATACATCACATAGCTTGTACGCTTTTTAACAGGATTTTCACGCTTAGGCGAAGGCATTTCAAAATCTCTTGCAAGGCTTTTTCTTGCACCTGAATCCGAAAACATAAGCTCCACGGGTATTTCCTTTACAAACCGTGATACCTTATTGTAGGTCGTCTCGCCACGCATCATTCTCATACGGGCATGACTTAGGGTAAGATATTTTTTAGCCCTTGTTATGCCTACATAACAAAGTCTTCTTTCTTCTTCCAAATCAGTAGAATCATCTGACGTAATAGACATATAGCTTGGGAAAAGTCCGTCCTCCATACCTACCAGATATACATTTTCAAACTCAAGTCCCTTGGCACTGTGAAGAGTCATAAGCGTCACCGCGTCACTGCCGTCCATAGAGTCAATATCTGCTATAAGAGCCACTTCTTCAAGAAACTCACTGAGGTTTGGATTTTCTGCCCCATCCTCATATGTCACTGCCTTTGATATGAATTCATCAAGATTCTGCTCACGTTCGTTGGTATCATCTTCATCCTCGTCTATTTCCTTGAGATAATCTATATATTTTGTTTCATTTATAATATCTATCACAAGGTCTTTAAGAGACATTACCGTACTTTTGCTTCTGAAGGAGCTAATCATATATGTGAAGGCTTCGATTTTAGCAGCCGCTTTTCCTATGGACGGAATATCCTTTACGTGGAGCATTGCATTATAAAATGTAATGTCATTTTCCACGGCATACTCCATAATTCTTGATACCGTGGCAGCTCCTATTCCGCGCTTCGGTACATTTAAAATTCTTCGCACCGCCAAATCGTCATGCGCATTGTCAATGGTTTTAAGATAGGCAAGAATATCCTTGATTTCACGTCTCTGGTAGAAATTGATGCCGCCGAATATCCTGTAAGGAATATTTTCTCTTATAAATGATTCCTCGAATGTTCTTGACTGTGCGTTGGTACGGTAAAGCACCGCACAGTCGCTGTATTTTATGTTCTTCACGCTTACTTTTGACTTGATATCCCTTGCAATGCCGTTTGCCTCGTCGAAGCCATTGTCAAAGCTTCTCAGACTGATAGGCTCGCCCTCTTTGTTCTCTGTCCACAAAGCCTTTTCTTTCCTGTATGTATTATTTTTTATCACGGCATTTGCAACATCAAGAATATTTTGCGTAGAGCGGTAATTTTGTTCAAGTTTAATCACCGTAGTATCTTCAAACACCTGCTCAAACTGCAGAATGTTATTGATATTGGCTCCCCTGAACTTATATATCGACTGGTCATCATCTCCGACAACGCAAAGATTCTGATACTTTGAGGCAAGAAGACTTATAAGTCCGAACTGTGCCGTGTTGGTATCCTGATACTCGTCAACCATAATATACTTAAATCTTTCCTGATAAGCGTTAAGTACATCTGCATTAGTCTTAAAAAGCTCTATCGTCTTTACAATCAAATCGTCAAAATCAAGTGCATTACATTTTTTCAGCTGTGACTGATATTCCCTGTAAATGCGCCCTATCACTGCTCTTTCCCTGTCATTGCCCGCGCTCGCGCAATACTCTTCGGGAGTGATAAGCTCATCCTTAGCGCGCGATATGGCTGAAAGCGCACGACGTTCCTTTATAAACTTTGTGTCTATGTCAAGGCGTTTCATAACCTCCTTGACTACCTGCTTCTGGTCGTCGGAATCATATATCGTAAAATTGTTTTCATATCCTATTCTGTCAATATATCTTCTGAGAATCCTCACGCAAAGCGAGTGAAATGTGCTTACCCATATGCTCTCAGAGCCCACTTCTATGATGGAATCCACTCTTTCCCTCATCTCGCCTGCCGCCTTATTTGTAAATGTTATGGCAAGTATGTTGTAAGGATTTACTCCGCACTCCTCTATAAGGTAAGCCATTCTGTGAATAAGCACGCGCGTTTTTCCGCTTCCTGCGCCTGCCAGCAAAAGCAGCGGGCCTTCCGTGTGCATGACTGCCTTTCTCTGCTGTTCATTTAACTTTTCCAGTAAATTATCCATATCTTTTATGTGAAAGCACAGGACTTACGTTACAGCCGCAAGACCTGTATTCACTTTTCCTTTCAGATTATATTTGCATCAGATGCATCCCATAATGTTTTATTAGTATACCATAAATCGTCCGTTGTTGCATTAGTTTTTGAAGGTTTTTGTGCGGCAAATGTATTTATTAAAAATGTCATATTAATAAATAATCTTTCAAAAACACTTGCTATATAGTTTTAAATACTATATACTATAATATATTAAACCATACTTTATGAAAGGTGTGCGAACGGATATGGAAAACAACCATGACACTTCGGAATTTGTGCATTCTATAATTTCAAAGCTCTCAAAGCTTAATTATATTAAGCCTGCCGAAATACCTAATATAGATTTGTATATGGATCAGGTTACTACCTTTATGGATTCCCACTTAAGCGACGGCAAAAGACATTCAGAGGATAAAATCCTCACAAAGACTATGATTAACAACTATGCCAAGAATGATTTGCTGCCTCCTCCTATCAAAAAGAAGTATTCAAAGGACCACATTTTGGTACTGATTTTTATATATTATTTCAAAAACCTTATGTCCATAAGTGATATACAGACATTGCTCAATCCTCTTACCACCCGCTTTTTCGATAATGAGGACACCATATCGCTTGAAAATATCTACAAGGAAGTATACCGCCTTGAGCGCGAGCAGGTGGCCGACATTTCAAGAAGCATCAGCAAGCAGTTCAACATTTCCGCGGAATCCTTTAACAATGTTAAGAACAAGGATGATAAGGAATATCTGCAAACCTTTACATTTATAGCACTCTTAAGCTTTGACATATTCATGAAAAAAAGTGTAATCGAGGCACTTGTTGATGACCTTAAGGAAAAAGAGAACGCAAAAGCTGCCACAGAGCAGGCTAAGAGTAGCAAAAACGCCAAAAAGGAAAAGGACAATTAACAAAGACAGATAAAGAAGTTCATAATTATCAGATACACTATAATTATTTTCTCAAATACCTTGCCGTAATTGTTTTTCCATTCTCAATCATTTCCCTTGGCGTGCCCGTGAATACCACCTCGCCGCCCTTTGTTCCGCCATCCGGGCCAATGTCAATGATGTAGTCAGCAAGTTTCATGACATCTGTGTTATGCTCGATGACGATAACTGTATTTCCACGGTCAACAAAGGATTCAAGTATGTTAACAACCTTTTCTATATCTGCGATATGTAAGCCTGTTGTCGGCTCATCAAGAATGTAGATATTACCTTTTTTCTTAATATTCTGTGCAAGTTTAACTCTTTGGCGTTCACCACCTGAGAAGGTGGATAGCGGCTGACCGAGTGAAATATATGAAAGTCCGACTTCCATCAGTGCACTCAGCATTGATGAAATCTTTTTGTTATCTGCAAAGAAAGGCACAGCCTCCTCAACGCTCATATTCAGCACATCAACAATAGTCTTGCCGTTAACGGTATATCGGAGTGCCTCATCGCTATAACGTGTACCATTGCAATGCTCACATACGGTGGTTACAGGCTCCATAAATACAAGCTCGGTGGTTATCACTCCCCGTCCTTTACAATGAGGGCAGGCGCCCTTACTATTGAATGTAAATAAGCTTCTGTCTGCATTGTTTTCAGTGGCAAACACGTTTCTGATTTCATCAAAAAATCCAAGGAATGTGCATACTGTTGAGCGGCCCGTTGCCGTAACGGCACTTTGATCAATCAGTACGACCTGATCCTCATATTGTTTTGCAAAAACCTCACGAATAAGGGATGATTTGCCACTGCCTGCAACGCCTGTAACAACAGTCATAATGCCAAGCGGAATATCAACATCCACATTTTGCCTCTAACCCAGGCACTATATGTTTCGTTCATTTGACGCTGACTTTCAGCGGCAATCGTATCAAAAACAATGCTTGATTTACCGGAACCTGACACACCCGTAAAAACAACAATCTTATTTTTTGGAATATCAAGGGAAATATTTTTAAGATTATTCTGCTTTAAACCTCTGATTTTAATTGGTTCTGCCATAACAAATGCCTCCTTACTTTTTTAAAAACAATATACCATACATCCAAAGTCTGGTGTTATAATGGAGGGTTTTATTATGTATGTTTTTAATATTTACATTTCATAATTTTTCAAAATCAAAAAGACAACTCGGAATTTGTCAAAAAAGTTTTAATAACAACAGCCCCCGTACAGGCATACGGTATACTATGCACATACGGGGGCATATTATTGTCTTTTTTATATTTCCTTATCCTGGTTTGGCGTTCTTTTAAAGACCATATCATATCCGTCATTGCCGTAATTCAGCGAACGGTTTACTCTGCTTATGGTAGCTGTTGAAGCTCCCGTATTCTCAGAAATATCATGATATGTCTTGTCATTTCTGAGCATTCTTGCAACCTCATATCTCTGTGACAGTGACAAAAGCTCATTTACGGTACAAATATCTTCAAAGAAGGCATAACATTCTTCCTTATTCTCCAGACTCAGTATAGCTTCAAAAAGGTGATTAACCGCTTTGGTTCTCACAGTCTTACCCATAACAACATCTCCTTTGTCTTTATTGACATTACCATTTTAGCATAGTAAAGTCTTAAAGTAAAGGTGCTTTTTTGAGATATTTTTGAAGTTTCCCGTAATCTCTGTTAAGGATTAGTTCATCCTCAACTCCTGCTCTTTCAAGAAGCTCCTCTGCCTGTGAAAATTCTCCGACATAATCTTCATAATGAGCATCGCTTCCCATAAGCACGGGAACCTTGTATTTTCTGCAAAGTTCCAGTATATCCATATCATTTTCATCGGCACCCTGTCTTGAAGCCGTGGGAGTAAGTGAACTGTTATTAAGTTCCAATACCTTTCCGTACTCCTTAGCAGCCCTCACTACAGCCTCTTTATCAATAGGATAACGCGAATCGTCAGGATGACCTAAAATATCCACTAAAGGATTCTTAAGAGCGCCTATCATGGCATTTGTATTTTCCTCAACGTTTCCAGGTTTAACGCACGGAAGATGCATACTTGCTATAACATAATCAAGCCTCTTTAACAGACCTTCGCGAAGGTCAAGCCTTCCGTCATAATCCATAATGTTGGCTTCCACGCCATAAAGCATTTTAACGCCGTATATCTGTCTTGGCATAATCTTCAGATTTGCAAAGTACAGTTCATGGCAGCTTCCCGGCATCTTTGGCGCATGCTCGCTTATTCCAAGATGCGTCATATTTTTTGCAGCCGCCGCACATGCCATCTCTTTTATGGTACTGTAGGCATGTCCGCTCACAATCGTATGTGTATGCAAATCAATATAGTCACTCATTTTTTCACTTTCCTAACTTATACAATATATCTTCAAAGGCAACCCCGTCTTCCGGCTCCATCTGAAGCCTTTGCGTTTCCTTAAGACACTCTGACACAAAAGCAGTTGCCTTCTTTACCGACTGGAGAAAGTCCACTCCGTTTACCGCATCGGCAGCTATAAGCGAAGAGAACACATCTCCCGTTCCGCATCTTATGACGCCTACTTTTTTGCTTCTCACCATGGTATGACATACATCCCGCACATACACATAGTTTCCCAGCATTTCTTTTGTTTCTATGCCTGTGATTACCACAAAACGCGGTCCAAGCCCTGAAAGTTTTTCTGCCATTTTGTATAGCTGCGACATGGTCCATGCGGTCTTGTAAGGAGTATCCGTAAGTATGCACGCCTCAGTAACATTCGGCGTGATTACATCCGCCAGTGCCACAAGTTCCTTCATACGTTGACACATTCTCTTTGTGTATGTCTTATAGGGAACGCCGTCATCTCCCATAATCGGATCAACAACTACCACCGCATTCTCTTTAAGAAAATCTGACGTAAATGTCTTCACAATCTCTATCTGGCTTTCAGACCCCAGAAAACCGCTTACCACGCCTTCAAATTTGAGGTCAAGTTTCTTCCACATATCAAGATATGAGCGCATATTTCCCGTATAATCTTCAAAAAAATATTCGTCATAAGCTGTATGATTTGACAAAATGGCCGTAGGAACGGGACAGCATTGAAGTCCCATTGCGGAAATAATGGGAAGCTGCACCGTCACCGAGCATTTTCCAAAGCCTGTTATATCATTAAATAATGCTATCTTCCTTTGTCTGTTATGTGACACGTTTTGTTCCTCCTAAACCCTACTTAAACTTAGGAAAGTTCTGATGTCCTTTATTCTTGTTTTTCATCATGGCAGGCTTTCTCTTGCCGTTTACAGGCTTGTTCACAGTGCGAAGCACATCTCCAAGCTCAGTCTTTGACACATAGAAAATATACCTTAAAGATACCATTATTATAAGCATTTCTATGATAAATGCAGCCATATACGGAATATACTCATATCCCGCAAGTCCGTTTACAAATGTCAGGGCAAAGTTAACCGCGGTAACTATAAATGTCCAGTAAACCGGAAGCTGTTTTTTAGATACTCCATAAAGAAGTATGGTGCTGTATACATTAAACGCTATCATTATAACCACAAACAGCCCCTGATACATCCAGCTTTCTTTAGGCGTTGTAAAGAGTGCCTCGTAATTCTTAGCTACAACAAGCATTTCCTCTGCACTGTAATCGGCAAATACGCCTATAAGACCTCCGCTTTGGTTTATGGTCATCATAACCGTCATAGTCATAAGCCAGTATATAAGATTTGATCCGGCATTTCCGAGTGCAAAGCCTGTTGAAAACGTCAGCATGTCTCCCGGCTCGTCATAGCGTGATGCCAAAAGCTTAAGCGAGAAAAATCTGCCAAAAACGCATAAAAACGCAGAAAGCAACATTACCATAATAAGCCTTTGTACAGGGTAATCCAGTGAAAACTGAGTCATTCCGGGTATCATAGTAAGAAATGTGGCAAGCATTCCATAAATAACATACCCAAAAAACATATAAGATACAAGTC
This sequence comes from uncultured Eubacterium sp., assembly GCA_945920185.1. Taxonomy (GTDB): domain Bacteria; phylum Bacillota; class Clostridia; order Lachnospirales; family Lachnospiraceae; genus CAMEJP01. The sequence goes on from CAMEJP010000011.1 coordinate 8,737, forward strand.
CTAAAATAAATGGCAGAAAACGTCCGCCATTCTTATTCATAAACCTGATTAACAGCAATACTATAACCGTTACGGCAGCTATAATACTGAGCGTAACAAATGCTATTGAAGCCTCCGGCACACTCTGCGTAAGGTCAAAAACCTTGCCGGTCTCGTCAGCTACCCTGCCGTCTACAATCTCCGGCACAAATGTTGTTGCTTTTTCCATAATTGCCTCACTTTCCAAAACGTTAGCCTAAATTAGTGCCACAAATTTCAGATTTGCGGCTGAGATGTCCGATGTCTGTGACGCTTCGGCACAAACCCGGTAAGTCATTAAATCATAAACTGTCATAGAGCAAAAGAGCTGCCAGATAATGGCAGCTCCCTATAATCTCATTGTTAAAACAATATACTTTTCTTAATAAATAAAATGATATATATTAATAAAAGGCACACTGAAAAACTGCTTGGATTATAATTTTGTTACGTTAGTAGCCTGTGGGCCCTTTGCTCCGTTAACTACTTCAAACTCTACTTCAGCACCCTCGTCTAATGACTTGAAGCCTTCCATATTGAGTCCTGAGTAATGTACGAATACATCGTTACCCTGCTCATCTGAGATAAATCCATATCCCTTTTGGTTGTTGAACCATTTAACTGTACCTTTCATTTTGATACCTCCAAAATTTAAATCGCTCGCAATATAATACTGCGACATTTAAAGTTTAGCATATAATCTAAAAAATGTCAAAGTATTTTTGGAATTATTCAATTATTTTAACCTTGGATAAAATTTCCTTTGTAACTATATTTTTTAGGTCCTGTGTGGTAAACACATATTTTTTGTTGCAGAAATGACAATTAACTTCTTCGTCCTTACCTTCTTTTATCATTTCCTTAAGTTCATTCTTGCCTATGCTGATAAGTGCCTTTTCCACACGCTCTCTTGAGCAGTTGCAATGATAACCTGTCGGTATGGTTTCAGTAATCTCCAAACCGAAATCTCCAAGAATATATTCCAGTATCATTTCAGGAGTCTTTTCCTCCTCAAGCATGGCTGTAACCGAGGTAATGCTCTTAATCTTTTCCTCCAATTTATCTATTATCTCATCAGATGTATCAGGCATAAGCTGAATAATAAAGCCGCCTGCCTGCCTTACCGTATTGTCCTTGTTCATAAGAACGCCAAGTCCCACGCTTGACGGTACCTGCTCGCTCTCCATAAAATAATATGTCAAATCCTCTGCTATCTCGCTGGTTACAAGAATAGTCTGTCCCACATAAGGCTCTTTTAAACCTATCTCCTTGATAACACTGAGTACACCGAGGTCAAGTGCCTTGGCAACATCAATCTGTCCCTTCGCATTAGGAGGCAGCATAACATCAGGATTGTTGACATAGCCTTTTACATTGCCCTTTGAGTCGCTTGTTACCACCAATCCGCCTATAGGTCCGTTACACTCTATCTGGAGAGTAAGAACATCTTTGTCACCCTTCATCATAACGCCCATCATAGCACCTCCCGTAAGAAGCCTTCCAAGCGCCACCGTCGCAACAGGGCTTGTATTATGAATGTTCTTTGCTTCCTCCACTATATCCTTTGTCGTAGCCGCAAACGCTCTTATCTGACTGTTTGCAGCCATTGCTCTTACTATATAATCGCTCATATTTTCCTCCAATCTTATTCAGCGTTCTGTTTTTATTATTTTCTGCATACGAAATAAATTCTGCCGGACCTTTTTGTAGGCGGCTTTTTCGTAAAAGCATTATACACCTTAACATCAGAAAAATCCATCATTTTCAGCAAATCCGTTATCTCATTAAGGCTGTATGCCCTCTGATAATGTATTTCCTCATATTTTTCGTACACATTTTCACGCTTGGTTTTAACGAATATCGTCATATCATATTCATTGATTTTATCTTCCTCATAATAAGTATTTACCCATATATATGAGGCTTCCTCCCTGTTGTCGGCAAAGGTTCTATCTCCGAGCATTGAGCGGAAAAAATACTCGCTCTTAAGATCAAATATAAATACACCGTCATCATCCAGATATTCTTTCACTGCTGCAAACGTAGCTTTCAGGTCCTCATAATCTGTCAGGTAGTTTATTGAATCACACACGCTTATTACGGCATTTGCCGTAAACGGAAGTTCAAGTTCGCTCATGTCCATATTCACATATGTTATATTTCCGATATCCGGCTTGCCTGCGGCTATGGAAAGCATTTCGGTTGAAATGTCTATTCCCGTCATTGTGTAGCCACGTTTTGCAAGTTCCCGCGTTATATTGCCTGTTCCGCAACCGAGTTCCACAACATTTCCGTCTGAAATGCCTTCTTCCTTAAGAAGCTTCGATATATACCTTGCCCATTTGTCATAGGGAATGTTATCCATAAACATATCATACACTGCCGCAAAGCCTTGATACATCATAAAAATCTCCAATCTGAAGTGCTTTTTAACATTTTAGCAAATCCTTCTTGATTATTTGCAGAAAATAACCTATACTAAATATAATTTTACGTTATATTTGATGAGGTGTAAAGCAAAATATTATGAACAATAAACGAATCAGTTACTATATACGCCTGCAAAATGCCCTGCGGCTCATACTTCCGATTGTTATAGCCGTACTTATCGTAGTGTTTATCAGAAAATTTAATATAATTAACCTTCTTTTTCCTGTAAATGTCGAGACAAATGACTTAGAGGACAATGATTATGACAGCAGTATTTTTGTAAAACTTGAAATTCCCGAAGTAACATATACAGGCTTTAATTATTGTGTGCGTGGAAAGGAGAAGGGCGGATATTACTACTATTTTGAAGAAAATGTATGCCATTTTGTGATATTAGAAAAAGAAGCCGGCAGCGTTCCCTTTCCTGCCAAAAAGACAAATGTTGACGTCACGGGAAAAATCTCAACCAATCCCGAAAATCTGCATTATATCGCAGACATTATGGCAAAACAGCTCAAATGGAACACTGAAGATTTCGCAAAGATATGCAGTCCGACAATAATCAATGAGGTGCAGTATAATCCTTATTTATCCGTTGCCACCTCTATTATTATATTGCTGCTTTTATCCATATGCGCCGCCAATGTACTGCTGCTTATCGTCGGAATCATTTTCCCTTATGTTTCCCTTGCTTCAATGCACAGAGGGAATTATATAACTCTAAAAAAAATGCTGAAGAATGCTGAGGGAGAACTGCGTTCAAGCGTTATCTATCATGATAACGGAATGTATATTACGGATAACTACTTTATAAATATCAGTTTCAAATCCGTAGTCCTTGTACCGCTTGACCAGATAGTATGGGCATACTACCACAGTGTGCTTCACAGAAATCTGCTGTTTAAGCACACCATTACTTATACTTTAAGACTTGTCACCGACAAGAAATTGATATTCTCCGCGCCTAACAAAAACAAACCTTCCTGCATTGAAGTGCTTGACCTTATATCCACTATGTATCCTGAGGTACTTATAGGCTACACGGAGGAAAATCATCTGAACTTTCTGTATCATATCAACAGCTTTATCGACAATATAAAGTGCAAAATTCTAAAAAGCAATATGGATGATGATATGTAGAAATATTTCCATAAAAATCAAACCCGACAGATAACGGATTCAAGCCTTCTGTCGGGTATTTTATTCGCAGATATTAAATTTAAAGATTTGCTCCGCAGCACTTCTTATACTTCTTTCCGCTGCCGCATGGACATGGGTCGTTACGTCCTATCTTCTTTTCGCCTCTTACATATGTTGTGGAAAGCTTCTGCTCCTTATAAAGTCTTTCTCTTGTATCCTGATCAAGAACCGCATCCCACTGAGGAAGTTTATAAAGCCACTCAGCCTTAGCCTCAACCATATTGTAGTAAAGCTTTTCAGGGTCAAAATCCAGCGACACTTCTGTATTCTCATCCATAGTTTCAATAGGATTAGGAGTCTTAAGGCTCTCATTGATTCCATCGAGGAAGCCCGCCATAATCATAAGCTCTACATCAAACTTCTTTGCAAGCTCGCCTACCGTGCCTGATACAGGATTCTTGTAATCTTCCAAAAGCTTTTCGTATATTCCCTGTTCAAGGTTAAAATACTTGGTCCAGAAAAGCTGTGCCTCCTGCTTATCCATTTCCCTTTCGTAGGCTTCTGTTCTCCATTGTTCTAATATTGACATGTGTTTTCTTCCTTTCAAATAATCTTTCGCAAAATATTTGTCATACTAACTAATAGTATAATTCAATCTTACCATAAATGCAATGAAATTGTTGCAACTTAACACTTTTTTATATATAATGTTCTTAGTGTTAATTATCCGTATTGTGTATTCATATTCGTTTTATACACAAGCGCAGTAATGTGAGGTAACTATGAAAAAAGTCAAAAGAATCCTTGCCCTTATAGCAGTGGTCATACTGGTTGCTCTTTATATAACCACCATTGTTCTTTCTTTCTTCAAAAGTGAAACTGCCCATATATGGTTTATGGCAAGTCTTTATACAACCATTGCACTGCCGGTTATCATTTACGAATTTATCAAAAATATCAACGACAAAAAATAAGCTCCTGACGGTTATATGACAATATGTTTTTTCTGCCGGAGCTTGTATCTTATTTTACATCCTTTTCAAGTATCAGGTCAACTGCATTCTTTTGTACGGATATATTGACTTCACGCAGATTTCCGCCAAACTCTCCGTCAAGCACCCACGGAATCTGCTGTTCTTTGGCAATTACCCGCACGCTGCTTACATGGTCAAAATATACTGTTTCTCCCTTGTAATCGTTCATAAGCAGTCCCGAAATAATATTGTTAAGCTGTATAGGATTTTGCGGCTGCCTTATAAAGGTTATCTCAAAAAGCCCGTCATTCATACTGACATCTTTTCCTGTTATTCCTTTTACGCCTCCCACGGATTTGGAATTAGTAATCATACCGTAGATAAAATCTCCTTCGATTGTCTCCTTCTCCGTTTCAATCCGGAGGCTCATCGGTTTTATCATGGTAAGCTCTTTAATACCCTCAATGATATATGCCTGATGACCCAGTATATTTTTCATGTCCTGAGGCGTTTCGTACGATACCTTTGTAAATGCGCCTATTGCTGCCACATAAGTAAAATACCTGTCATTGAATTTTCCTATATCTACCTTGTCAGGATGTCCGTTGACGATATGCCTTGCCGCATGCTTCATCTTCTTCGGTATTCCGAGACTTTTTGCAAAATCATTAGTACTGCCGCTCGGTATATAACCTATAGGAGGCTTGCTGCCCGTGTATGACATCACACCGGACACGGTTTCATTGAGCGTACCGTCCCCGCCGCTGCATACTATCATATCAAATTTTCCTTCATTTTCAGCTATATATTGAAACGCGTCCAGTCTGTCCTTTGTAGGATGTATGACGATTTCCATATCAAGTGCATTAAATTCCTGTAATATATCATAGAGATGATTTTTTATTAATCCTTTTCCCGAGAAGGGATTATATACAAAAAGCATTCTACTCATAAATTCACCTACCTATCCCATTTATCGCACAGAGAATTTATCTGGTCTGTAAATTTGGCCAAGTCTTTGTTGGCACCACCCTCGTTGTGGCTTATTACGCTCATAAGCCTCTTACCTGCTGCAACAAGTCTTTCAAATACGCTGTTAGCACGTTTTGTAGGAGTTTCCCTCCTTGTCTTCTTTTCCCTGTTGCCTTCGGCAATCATCTCACCGCTTACCAGATCATATATGCTGCCCGTATACGGTGCTACGGCATCATAACCGTACTCATTTTGTATGCAGCTTACAAATTCGTCGCATACAGAATCTTCTCCGTGAACCACAAACACCTTCTTAGGTTTGTTTTCAAAAGCATTCAGCCAGCTTATAAGACCATCTTTGTCCGCATGTCCGCTTACTCCGTCGAGAGTAGCTATCTCTGCCCTGACATTAATGCTTTCAGCAAAGAGTTTAACCTCTTTTGCGCCCTCGACAAGTGCCCTTCCCAACGTATTGTGTGCCTGATATCCGACAAAAAGTATTGTACACTCAGGACGCCATAAATTATGCTTAAGATGATGTCTTATTCTTCCCGCTTCACACATACCGGATGCAGAAATGATTACCTTAGGATTTGTCTCAAAATTGATATTTTTGGAATCATTGCTTGTAATGGAGAGCTTCAGTCCAGGAAATGCAAGGGGATTAATGCCCTGTCTTATCATGGATAAAGCTTCCTCGTCAAAACAGTTATCAATATTCTGGTTAAATATATTTGTAGCTTCCACAGCCAGTGGGCTATCAACAACCACCTCAAAGCCCTCATACTCAGGCAGCATATTTTTTCTCTTTATCTTTTGGATGTAATAAAGCATCTCCTGCGTTCTTCCAACAGCAAAGGCGGGTATTACAAGATTGCCGCCTCTTGCAAATGTACGCCTTATTATTGCCGCCAGTGCTTCTTCGTAATTAGGGACTTTGTTATGCGTTCTGTTTCCGTATGTAGATTCCATAACCACATAGTCAGCTTCCTTAAGATACTGAGGGTCCTTTACTATCGGTCTGTTCTTATTGCCTATATCTCCGGAAAATACTATCTTTACCTCATTTTCACCCTCTTTTGCCCACACCTCTATACTTGCAGAGCCAAGCAGATGACCTACATCCACAAACCTTACTTTTATACTGTCACACAGAGAAATGATGGTGTCATAATCACAAGGTACAAAATTTTTCAGCACACCCTCTACGGCAGCCATGTCGTAGAGCGGAACAAATTCCTTAAAACCTGAACGTTTCGCCTTTCTGTTTCTCCATTCTGCTTCAAATTCCTGTATATGAGCACTGTCTTTAAGCATTATATTGCACAGATCAACGGTTGCTTTTGTCGTGTACACCTGTCCCCTAAAGCCTCTGGCATACATAAGAGGAATAAGTCCCGAATGGTCAATATGGGCATGCGTCAAAAGAATATAATCTATGTCTGCGGGATTTACAGGTATCTCCTGATTTTCATACACATCAGTTCCCTGTTCCATACCGCAGTCCACTAATATATTATATCCGTCAATACTCATATAATGACAGCTTCCTGTTACCTCGTGGTCAGCACCTAAAAATCCAATTTTCATATTTTCCTCCATTTCTGCAGCTGACACAGGCAATAGCCCTCTGAAGTTTTTAATGATAACTTCCGGCGCATTTCATCCTGTTCGCCACAATTCTTAAAAATAATATAAGTTGATTATATACTTAAACATAAACTTCTCTGTGCCTTTTAAATCCTCATAAATGCATTTGCTGAGTTTAAGTACGTTATCTGCCGCCTTTTTAACGGTATCCCTATCCATAAGCTTATCCGGATTTCCAAAGGCACACTCTATCACCGCGTCCATTACGGAGTCAGTATCCACAACATCCGCATATCTGCATCTTTCCTTTATATAACTCTTATATTCAATATATGACATTGAAGGCGTTTTGTCTATATCCAAATAGTACAACAGCCTGTCAAAATACCTGTATACAGCCATTGTTCTCTTATGCGTATATACCGTGTTATTTTCGTCAAATACCTCTTTTGCTCTTTTTATGACCGTCATATGCCTTATGCACACAGCCAAAACAGGTGTGATTATCACCAGCAGCACAAGGACAATTACCGTTAAAGCAGTGTAATTAAAGCTTATTTTATTATTGTTGTTTCTGTCTGAGGATAACTTTGACATATGCTCTGTTGCACCCGTACTGCCATCCTGCGAACTTTTCGTTGTATCAGCCTTAGTAGAAGGCGTTGTAGTCGGTTTAGCAGTCGTAGGCTCAATAGAAGGCTTAGGAGCAGATGTTTCGGTTGGTCTTATGATTTGTGCACTTTCGCCTGAGTCTCCATAACCCACGGTTACTTCCACAGGCACCCAGCCGTATCCGTCTTTGTATATTTCCACCCAGGCGTGAGCTCTTTTATCAGAAACCTCTACTCTTACCATATCGGTAACAACATTTCCTTCATCATCATAGACAAAGCCAATCGGAGTTCCCTCTTCAATATCCTGCTTTGTCACAATATATCCTTCCGCATATCTGGCAGGTATTCCGACTGACCTGAATATAAGCGTGGCAGCCGTTGCGAAATGCATACAGTATCCGCTTTTACTCTCTGTAAGGAAATCCTCCAGAATATCCTTTTCATAATTTATGCGCTTAGGTTCAAGAGTATAAGTGTAGCTTTTCTCAAAATTTGCCTGAACTCTTCTGATAAAATATTCTATATCCTTGTTTGAATGTATCTCTACCTTTCCAAATTCCTTAATAACGTAATAATCTATGAATCTCGGAACATTCATATACATATCTTCAATGTACTTTTTATAATAATTTTCATTATCATAAAAAGTTTTATAATCAGGCTCAATGTCCCTTCCGACATCTTCAATTTTTCCGAAATTATCAACATCTTTTAAGCGGGCACTTTCTGAAGCAAGGTAGTAGCTCAGGTAATATGAATCATCATCTATTCTTGTTATTGTCGGAAGATAAATCTCTTCGTTGTTTTCATTCAAAGTACCGTATGGAATAAAGGTTTCATCCTTAACATCATCCTTCTTTGTAATCTTAACACGGCATTGCCATATAAACGAAGAAAACTTTGTACTCTCTATTCCCAGCTGCAATTCCGCTGCCATTGGATGTTCCTTAGCCAGCTTATATGCATAGCCTCCAAAAAAGTCAGGATTGTATGTGTCATACGGAAAATACTGTAAATCATCATTATCCCACTTGCCATTATTGTAATCCTTTGCCGTGTAGGACTTGATATACATAGTTTTTCCGGTATTGGGTACCTCTACAATAATATCCGTTTTATTGTCAAATGACACCTTTCCTTCAACGCTGTCCAGTTCGCCGTGTGCGAATCCTCCCGAGCCCGTAGCCTCTTTAAGTTTTCTGTCTACAAAATGAAAAGCACTGTAAAACTTTCCTTCAGCCTTATTTTTCAGGTTATTCATAAACTCTGTTCTTTTATATAACTTAGAAGGACACAGAAGCATTACGCATAATGATGCCGCAATCACAGTTCCGGCAATAATCATTGTCTTCCTGAGGGCATGACTTTCCGGTTCATTTTTATGCAGAATCAATATAATTGCTGCCATACAGAAAGCTGTCGACATGGCAAAATATATGAGATTTGGCTGTAAATCGACAAATATTCCCTCGAGTGTAAATACAAGCACCAATATGATGCCTGCCGGTATGGTACGTCTTCTGACAATCTGATATGAACACAGGAAAGCAACCAAAAGTATAAGTGCCATTATTAGAGAGTTCACACATTCAGCTGTTTCATATGAATTAGTGGTTTCAAAGCTTCTTATGTAAACAGTATACCCGCTGTCTGCGGCACTCTTCTTAAAAGCGTCAATCATCATTATAATTCCGTCTAAAATACGGTTACCGTTAAAAATTATATATGCCGCCACCAAAAGTCCCTCAGATATTATTACGGGAGCAATGTTTTTTTTAAGGGAAAAACTCACAACAAACAGGCAGGTAACGGCGATGGAAAACACTATCATTAAAGGTGCACTGTATTCAATATAGCTTAAATATGACATAAATGTGCCTATACTTCCAAGCGTTCCCAAAAGCACTATAATACATTTTTCCAAAACGGTCTCAGCGGGTTTTGATGCGTGCTGTTTTGGAGTATTTACGGTTATACTGATTTTATCATTATTCATAAATTATCCAATCTCTTATATCTATTACAGTATCATCATATACAGCCTCACTACTCCTCACAGTCAGGGTAAGACTCACAGATTCGTCCGCATGCGAAACCTCATCTGTACTGTCCACAATCCAGTATACAATGCAGTTATCAATTTCCTTATCGACAAATAAATTGTCCAAAGCTTTGTTTCCTTCGTATTCTTCGCATTCAAGTATGACTCCTACGGCATCAGCCACATCCTCATATTCTTTAATGTATATGTTTCTGAGTTCATCCTTGTCCCAATACACCAGATAAAATGATGTTTCGCTTGAAAGCAGCTCATACATAAGTGTCATAAGTGCTTCAAACATATTATCCCTGATGTCCGGACTGCATTTTCTGTTTTCAAAAATTATATGGTCGGAGTTATCCACAGGAAGGCTGAAGTCCTTTACAATATACTTGTCCATTTTGTTTGAAAGCTTCCAATGTATTCTGCTTATTCTGTCGCCATCCTTATATTCTCTTACTTCAAATACCTCCGAAGGGTCATCTCCCGGTCTTGTCACGGAAAATGTATCACTGTCTGTTATTTCCTTATGCTTTATATAGTCGGACAGACCCATATTAGCGTAAAGTTTCGGGTATACCTTTACCGACATTGTTGTATCAGAAACCTTCTTTTTCTTTTTTAAAAGATACAGAGGATCATAAAAAACGTACTTTTTCATTTCAAGCACAACTTTACCTATATGCTCGCACATAACGCTGACTTCAACATTTGTCCGGCATTTTGCACCAATATATACGGATACCTTTTCATTCTTCCAAATATCGCTTCCGGCTTCCCTGTATCTGAAAAAAATGTCAGCAGCTCCCACTGTCATATGAGATTTGTTGGAAAACAAAATATTAAATCTGGCAGTATCTCCCTTTTCTACACTTTCGCTCTCACATAAATATGACACCGACAGCGAGCTAAGTCCCACAGAAAGCATAATGTACAATACAACAGGAAAAAGCAGTGCCACAAGCAAAAGCCACAAAGGCCAATATCTGACATACAGTATATTAAGCACACATATTTCTGCCAAAATAACAAAATATATTATCTTTGCCCGTTTCATACACTACTCCTTTATGTCAGGTACTGCCACAAAAGCTAATATCTCCTCAAGAATATTCCTTTCGGTCTTTCTTGCAATTTTTCCTTTTTGGTTAATGAGTATTCTGTGAGCACACACATCATAAAATATTTCCTTAACATCATTAGGTATGGCATAATTTCTTCCATGCATAAACGCATTTGCTCTTGTCATGGCTGCCAGTGCAATACTTCCTCTCGGACTTATTCCAAGTTCTATCATGGGGTGATTTCTGGTCATGCTAACTAATGAGGTTATGTATTTGTACACCTCATCTGCTACATATATTCCGTTTATAAATTCCCGGATAGCCATAACATCTTCTTTGGTTGCCACGGCGGATATATCATCTGTTCCGACACCGTTTTGCTTACCTTTAAGAATATTTACCTCATTTTCCATATCAGGATATCCCATGGACAGTCTTACCATAAACCTGTCCAACTGCGATTCGGGAAGTTTCTGCGTACCTACGGAACCTACCGGATTCTGCGTAGCTATTACAACAAAAGGTTCTTTTACGGGTCTTGTGACACCGTCCACCGTAACCTTAAGAAGTGCGGACTGCGTCTTGGAAGAGGTTCTGTTTATCTCATCTGCAAGAAACAGATTGCAAAGAACCGCACCGCTCTTGTACTCAAATTCTCCTTTAGATGAATTATATATCGTAAATCCCGTAACATCCGTAGGCAGTACATCCGGTGTAAACTGCAGACGGTTGTATTCCAAAGACATACTCTTTGCAAACGCAAGCGCCAGCGTGGTCTTTCCCACTCCCGGTATATCCTCCAAAAGAATATGACCTCCTCCGAGTATGGCTGTAAGGGCTTCGATAATGACATTGTCCTTGCCCACTACAACCTTTCTGACCTCATTTACAATATCTGACGCGATTTTTATATATTTTTCCATATAACTGACTCTCCTAATCAACTTTATAGGTATATTGTACCATACTTTGTATAATTTAAAAACATTTTTTATCTTATAATTGCTAAATTACGGAAAATGATTTATTATATATTATATTATCAACTCAGAACGGAGGAACTATTATGAATATGGATATGCCGGTTTTTGCCTCACATAAGTCATCCATCGGTAATTTCAACGCTAACACATTATCAGTTATTATTTATATTATTCCGCTTCTTTTATCTTTCATTCCATATGTACAGTATGTGGCATGGCTTATTCCGCTCTTTATATTATTCAAAGAAAAAGACAGTGATTTAGTAAAATACAGTGCAGCTCAGTGTACCATAATTTTCTTTGTGATGAATGTAACTCACCTTGTGTTATCAATTTTCCCAACATTATTTTCAACTGCCTCTTCCTGCATAATTACGGCAATTATCAATATACCTAAAGCACCATTTCCATCCGTGCTATACATATTGATATTTCTTGTAGCATCTGCAATCGCAGCGATATGTGCAAAATATGCAGGGAGCTATATGACATACAGGATTAAATTTATCAGTTCAATAGCGGATAAATTGGCTGCCTGATGTTATTCATTCAGGAGATATAAACTACAGGTACCGATATAAGACTTGCAAATGTTTTTTAACACACCTAAGTTTAAACTTAGGTGTAATTTATTGATTGTAAATGAGGTGACGTAGTGTTATGAAATCAGAGACTAAAGAACAGCAATATATGAGAATGACCGGAACACCTGTTGAAAAACTCATAATAACTCTCGGTATTCCGACAATAATAAGTATGCTTGTAACCAATATTTACAATTTGGCAGACACTTATTTTGTAAGTACGCTCGGAAACAGTGCAAGCGGTGCTGTCGGAGTTGTATTTGCTCTTATGGGACTTATTCAGGCATTCGGTTTTACTTTCGGAATGGGTTCCGGAAGCATACTTTCAAGAAAACTTGGAAAGGGCGATGTAGAAAGTGCGCGGATTACGGCCTCTACCGGTTTTACGATGGCACTTATATGCGGCATTGTAATCTCTACCCTTGGACTTATTTTCCTTTCGCCTTTTATGACCTTACTGGGAAGTACTGCGACAATTCTTCCGTATGCGACAGATTATGCGAAATTTATTCTTATCGCAGCTCCTGCCATGACTTGCAGCTGCGTCCTTAACAATGTCCTTAGATACGAAGGAAAGGCAATGTTTTCAATGTTTGGCCTTGTATCAGGTGCGGTCCTTAATATTTTAGGAGACTTTATCCTTATAAAAATATTCCATATGGGCATACCTGGTGCGGGAATTTCCACCATGCTGTCTCAATATGTAAGTTTTGTGATTCTGCTTATGCCATTTATAAAGAAACAGGTACAGACCCGAATAAAATTCTCGCTTATCAGCCATGACGTCAAAAAGTATACGGAGATACTGTCGGTAGGTTTTCCAAGCCTGCTTCGTCAGGGGCTTAACAGTATTTCGGTTATGTCTTTGAACTGGTGTGCCGCCCCGTTTGGCGATGCTGCAATTGCCGCCATGAGCATTGTGTCTCGTGTAATGAACTTCTTATTCTGCATAACAATCGGAATAGGTCAGGGCTTTCAGCCTGTGTCGGCATTCAACTACGGCGCCGAAAAATATGACAGGGTAAAGAAAGCCTTTAAATTTATGCTTATTTTCAGTACGAGCGTAATGATTATAACAGGAACATTCGGATTTATTTTTGCAGAGCCGATTATCAGACAGTTTCGTGATGATCCGGAGGTTGTAAGAATTGGTGTAAAAGCCTTAAGAATGACTGTTCCCGCCCTTCTTATACTGCCGGTTTCGACAGGCGGAAACATGCTGTGCCAGAGTATAGGAAAAGCCAGACAGGCATCCTTTCTGGCAAGCACAAGAAGCGGTCTTTTTTACATACCGGTAATGATAATTGCAAGCCGCATTGCCGGACTCACAGGAATACAAATGTCACAGATTATTGCAGATTTTCTTGCAGTATGCGTAACAATTCCGATTTTAGTTAAAGTGTTCCGGGAGTTTCCAAAGAAATAGTTGTTAAAATAAAATGCTATCGACGAAATGATATTGACACAGACTACAATATGTCCATTACTTCATATAAATTTTTCTTTATGAACCGTGCTTTTTCTCTCATTTCTTCGTCCGGTTCAAGCATATCAGGAACCATTACAGGTATCATTCCTGCAGCTTTTGCAGCCCTTATACCGTTATATGAATCCTCTATAACGTATGTATCAGATGCCCTGCCGCCAAGACCGGCAAGGCATTTTTCAAATATCTCCGGATTCGGCTTGCTGTGTTCAACCATATCTCCGCCGATAATGTAATCAAAATACCCTAAGAGCCCCGTATCGCGAAGTTCCTCAACCACGGCAGCATACCTTGTTGAGGAAGCTAAGCCTATACGGTATTCCTTTTTCTTAAGATAATCCAAAAGCTCTTCAATGCCGTCCTTTTTAGGCATACCGTATTTTTCGGTGTATTCGTAAAATTTAGTCCTTGTATCTTCAAAAAATGATGTCACGTCAAAATCCGCGCCGTATTTTTCGTTGAGTATCACACGTGTGGCAGCCTTGTTAGTGCCGACACTTTTGTAATATGTTTCGTCAATATCATACAGTTGATATTTGTCACTTACAGCTTCCCAACACATTTTTACGATACGTTCGGAGTCAAATATGACTCCGTCCATATCAAATATAACTGTTTTCATATTACTTTACCAGCTGGGCAAGGCGTGTCTTTACCTGCTCCATCATCTGAGAGTACTTGGTGAGTTTTTCTTTTTCCTCATCAATCTTTGCCTGTGGTGCCTTACTTACAAATTTTTCATTTGCAAGCATTCCGTTTACACGGGCAAGTTCTCCCTCAAGACGCTTTTCCTCATTTCTAAGACGTTCTATTTCCTTGTCTATATCCACAAGGTCAGCAAAAGGAATGTAAATTACACCTTCAGGTATAACTGCCGATACGGCATCGTCAGGTATGTCCGTCTTGTCAGACTGCACCCTGACCTCACTTGCATATGCAAGAGTTGCAAAGAATACTTTGCTGTGTTCAAATATTGCTCTGACATCGGCATTTTCCGATACCACATATACAAGAGCTTTTCTTGAAGGTGCAACGTTCATGCTTGTTCTTACCGTACGAATGCCTCTTACGGCCATCTTAATGGTTTCGATATCCTTCTCATCCTCAGCAAAGTTCCACTCTTCCTTATACTGTGGCCATGAAGAAATCATAATTGACTCTTCCTCGTCCTGAAGATTGCAGAATATTTCCTCCGTGATAAACGGCATATAAGGATGAAGGAGCTTAAGTGAATTGATAAGAACCGTCTTAAGCGTCCATATAGCCGCATCCTTGGTATCATTATCCTCGCTGTAAAGTCTAGGCTTAACCATTTCAATGTACCAGTCGCAGAATTCTTCCCAGATAAAGTCGTAAAGCTTTGAAACTGCAACACCGAGGTCAAAATTGTCCATATTTTCAGTTACTTCGCGAGCCAGCTTATTTACCTTTGAAAGTATCCACTTGTCCGCCGCAGTAAGTTTATTCAGGTCGAAATCCTTGTCAACCTTCTTGTCATTCATCATTATAAATCTTGAAGCATTCCATACCTTGTTGGCAAAATTACGGCTTGCCTCTACACGTTCCATATAGAAACGCATGTCATTTCCCGGAGCATTTCCTGTAACAAGAGTAAGTCTTAAGGCATCTGCACCGTACTTATCTATAATTTCCAGAGGGTCGATTCCGTTTCCGAGGGATTTACTCATCTTTCTTCCCTGATTATCTCGTACAAGTCCGTGGAAAAGCACCGTCTTAAACGGTTTCTCCTTCATATGCTCGTAGCCTGAGAATATCATTCTGATAACCCAGAAGAATATAATGTCATAGCCTGTTACAAGCACATCCGTAGGATAAAAATATTCGAGTTCCTCTGTCTTTTCAGGCCAGCCGAGAGTTGAAAACGGCCAAAGTGCTGACGAGAACCATGTATCAAGTGTATCAGGATCCTGCGTAAAATGGGTACTTCCGCATTTTGGACACTTAGACGGTACGCCTGAGCTTACAACCGTTTCGCCACACTCATCACAGTAATAGGCAGGGATTCTGTGACCCCACCAGAGCTGTCTTGATATACACCAGTCCCTGATGTTGTCCGTCCAGTTAAAATATGTTCTGTCCATACGCTCAGGTATGAGTTTGATATCTCCGTTCTTAACGCCCTCTACCGCAGGCTTTATGAGATCTTCCATCTTTACGAACCACTGCTTCTTAATCATAGGCTCAACAGTTGTAGAACATCGGTCGTGAGTACCTACATTGTGGCTGTGGTCCTCCACACGCACAAGAAGTCCCAAAGCGTCCAAATCAGACACGATGGCTTTTCTGGCCTCGTATCTGTCCATTCCTGCATACTTGCCGCCAAGCTCATTTATGGTAGCATCATCATTTAATACATTTATCTCAGGAAGGTTATGTCTTTTTCCAACCTCAAAATCGTTAGGGTCATGAGCAGGCGTAATCTTAACAACACCCGTACCAAATTCCATATCAACATAAGAATCTGCAATAACCGGAATCTCCCTGTTTACAAGAGGAAGCAACACCTTTTTGCCTACAAGATG
Source organism: uncultured Eubacterium sp. (assembly GCA_945920185.1). Taxonomy (GTDB): domain Bacteria; phylum Bacillota; class Clostridia; order Lachnospirales; family Lachnospiraceae; genus CAMEJP01. Next base: position 25,176 of record CAMEJP010000011.1, read on the forward strand.
CCTGTACCTTTCATCATCCGGATGTACCGCAACCGCAGTATCACCGAGAAGAGTCTCAGGTCTTGTGGTAGCTATCTCTACCATCTCGTCGCTTCCGACAACAGGATAATTTATGTGCCAGAAATGACCTGCCTGCTCCTCGTGAAGAACCTCTGCATCTGAAATTGAAGTCTTACAGACAGGACACCAGTTTACGATTCTGCTGCCTTTGTAGATAAGTCCATCCTCATACAGCTTTATAAATACCTTCTCAACCGCCTTAGAACATCCTTCGTCCATGGTAAAACGCTCTCTGTCCCAATCGCATGAAGAACCGATTTTTTTAAGCTGACTTGTAATGGTTCCGCCGTATTCCTCTTTCCATTCCCATGTTCTCTTTAAAAAGCCCTCACGCCCAAGTTCATTTTTATCAATACCCTCTTCTTTAAGAGCATTGATAACCTTAACCTCCGTCGAGATGCTTGCATGGTCGGTTCCCGGAATCCACAGGGTTTCAAAGCCCTGCATTCTCTTATATCTTATGAGAATATCCTGTAATGTATTATCAAGAGCATGTCCCATATGGAGCTTTCCTGTTATGTTAGGTGGCGGCATAACTATGGTAAATGGCTTCTTATCTCTGTTTACCTCTGCATGGAAGTATTTCTTCATAAGCCACTTGTCATATAATCTGCCCTCTATCTCGCCGGGATTATAATTCTTTTCAAGTTCTTTGCTCATCTTAGTCACCTTTCCTTGTCAAATCTATTTGTTATGATATATACTTTTTAATCGTTTGTCAAATCATAATTCAAAGTATAAAGCTTTATCATGCTCTCTGTTTCATCTATAATCTTCTGATTGTGTTCAAGCTGCTCACGAAGCTTCTGACGCCTTACATTAAGTCTGTGCCGTACCTCTACCATCTCACGCTTATCTGCCAGAGAACGGATCTCATTCTGCCATATATAAGGGTCGTACAGATTAAGGTTCTTCAGCATTGTCATAAGCTTTTCGGTAGCCTCGTTGATTTCACTTGTTGTACGGCGGTACTTTTCATTTTCCTTTTTGGCTTCAAGGTACATCTCGTAAAGCCTTGAAAGCTCATAGGCACTGTCAACATCATATTTTGCCTTTTTATAATCAAGCGTGCTGACGGCATTCACATACTTTATTTTAAGCTTATTATGAATGGATATCGCTCTGTTAAGTTTTACTTCCGTAAGTTTAATGTTATACTTTATCTTCCTTGATATCAGAAATACCGCTGTCACAAGCAGCAGCACGCAAAATATTATTATGAGAAATGCGGTGTCATTGATACCTGCCGGATTAAAAATGCTGCTTAAAATATACACTGCAAATACAGATATAAGTGCTAGAAATGATATTAAAGTTATCTGTCCCACAAGATTTTGGTCGTGTGACAAATCTTTAGCATCCTGCCTCAAGCCAAATTTTTCCGCCTCAATGATTTTCATGTCTCTGCTAATCATCTGTATACGCTGCTCGTCATTTGACATATCCACGATAACATCCTTTATCTCATCTTCATGATGCTGCATGCTGATATATCTTGAATTGGAAATTCTGCCCTCCGTGGTCTGATAAATCTTTCTGTCAACCGTGAGGGTCTGTATGTGCTTTGCTAGCTTGACAAGCTTATCATGTTCTTCAGTCGGCATTGTGTCAATCAGCTGAATATCTGAAAGATAAGAACTGACAGCCTTATACTCTGCCTTTATTCCTGCATTCTTCTCTTCAAGCGATGTAACGGTATCTTTAAGAGAAGCCACATATTCCTGTTTTTCATCCGGTTCAAGAGATGCAGCATCCATATAGTTTATGCCAAAGCCCTCTGTTTCATCCGGAATATTTTCCACGACAAGATCTTCGTATTCAATTTTAGGGGGAGATTTTTTCTTTTTCCCCAAAAAGCTAAATATATGCATAATTTTTCACATTCTTTCCGCATTATGGTCAGGTATTTCTGGTTAATTGATAAATTCCATGTAATCTTCTTCAAAGCCCTCAATTATCTTTTCCAACGCTTCGTTGTACTCTTTTACATAACCCGACTCATTAAGGGCAAATGCATTCTTTACAGGCTCATATCCTTCCGAAAACACAGCGTTGTTCATAAGGGTTTCTATCTCGTGATTGACTACAAACTTATCCTCTGCACTCATCTTCATAAGTTCGTTTCCGTTCTGTTCCATATAAAGAGTCGCCGCTACCAAAGCCTGCTTTCTGCTTTCCTCATTCTTAGAAAGGTCATACGCCTCCATAAAGCTTGCAAAAGCAGGTTCATACAGAAAAAGCTTCGCATAAGTCACTCCCATATTGTGATATACATTTGCATAGAATATATCCGTCAGACTGTCATCATGCTTTGATTTAAGTACCATACCGTAATTTTTTAAAGCACTGTGATAGCATCTGTTCTTAAGAAGATTATCCGCTCTCGCCGCAAGTCTCTCTAGCACATTTTTTGAAGCCATACTGTCAATTATGTCTTTAAGAGCCTCTATCTCGCTAACCGAATAATAATCCACATAACGCAGTATACATACTACCATGTCAGACAGTCCTGCACGCCTTTCAATAAGCGTTCTTAAGTTAGAAGCGAGTTTTTCCTCTCCAAGTTCTTTCACTATGTATTCAATGAGTTCATCACATATCAGGTCAGAGCCTATAAGATAAACATTGTTGTATATATAATAGCAAAGTTCCTCTAATGAGCATATACTTTGTCCCATATTCTTTATGACATAAGGTGTTTTAGATTCCTTGGTCTTGCACAATATAAGCCCCATTAGTATCGCCTGCCTTTCTAAAATTCTTTGTATATTATTTTGTCGCAGCCTTTGAAAAATCTTCCAAAGCCTCTGTCTTTTACCGTAACCTTACAGATGCCGTCAGCTTCAAAATCAAAGCCTATACATATCTTTGTCGCCTTGTTTGGACGCACAGGAAACTCTTCAAGGCTGATTGTTATTGTTTCTTCTTCCTTCTCACCGTATTTTCTCTTATGAAGCACTATTTCACGCTCGCCGTCCATAAAGAAATCATACTTTTTGCGTGCCTTATACCAGTTGGTTCCCGGCTTTACTATTCTAAGTCTTGAAGCCTTACCGCGTTCGGTAATGTCAAGATCCAGCTCATACATAAGCTTATCCTTGCAAAACAGCACCCTGTCACTGATTCCTTTTGGATTTTCAAGTTCCAGAGCGGCATAGCATGCACCTTTAGAGTATATGTTCTGTCCTATAAAGACTCTTCTCTTATTGCAGATAAACTTTATAAAATCATCATAGCCGCCATCGCCGGCAAATCCTCTTCCTGTGAGAAACACTGATGAAACCACACGTTTTTCAACCAGCTTTTCGGCAATATCCGTAAGCATATGGTTTACATTGTCCTGCTTTTCCTTAGTGTCAGCATATATGTAAGGAAGCATTTCGCTAAAGTCATTGTCTGTAACGGTTACAAGCTCCGCACCGTTGCCACGCCTGATTCCAAGCATGCTTACCACAAGACCGCTTTGCCTGTAATCAAATATAGCCACGTCTCCGTACCATATATCCTTGCTTTGGCTCAGTACATAGTACATGTCACTCTCATTGCGGTTGATAAATTCCACCTTGTTATAATTTATCTGCATCATTTCAAACACACGGCTCAAAGAATCAAGCAGTGCAGCATTAAATTCCTCAAGGCAGACACACACCGATTCAATTTCCCGCACATTTCCGGAAAGACTGACTATACCGGAAATATACTTTTCGAGAAGTTCAACAGGCAGAATGCTTACGCCATCAACAAAGAGCGGAGAATTGTCATATACTTTATCAATAAGACCGTCGACAACAACGCCTTCACCCAAAAGTTCAAGCCTCTTTGCCTCATCCCCCACATACCACTCATTTGTGCCTTTTTTCTTACATATCTGTACAGGTATAATATCCTCGCCGTCACACTCGGATAAAACAGGTGTATCGACAGTGTTTTCTTTTTTGTTATACACGCTAATCTGTGCGTATTGTTTGCTCAAATCTATTCCAAGTATCATTTCTACCTCTGTTCCAAGCGTTTACTTACGCTTAAAGTGGCTTAAACATTTCCTCAGTTATATATTCCCTGACCGCATATCCGTGAACCAGCTTTCTTGTAGTCATTACATCCTTAAGTTCACAGCTTGCCAGTATATCGTTGATTGCCTCATATCTGCTGTCCGTCTGAGTAGGGTTTATAGTTCTGTTTACAAGTCTTCTGCTCTCGGTAACATTTTCACTGCCGCGTCTCTGTTCAGTTATATAGTACTGCACAGCCTGACCGTAAAACAACACGAAAGGCTTTACGAATATTCCTTCATACACATTTTTCATCTCCTCGACGGTATAACCTTTTCTTCCGTCATCGTTTTCATAGATGTAGTGTATGGTAACCTTACTGTCAGGATATGTCCTGTACTCCACATATGATTTGTCAATTACATTGTAAGGCAGCACAATCTTTCCGACAAATTCTTTGTAAAATTCAAAATACATATCATCTGCCACAAGCTCTTCCATAATTTTTCCGGCATTCAAAATCTGCTTATCGTTTAACTCATCAAGCCTTGAATAGTATAAAAGAAGCGCCATTTTGCATATAGGCAGAACCTCCATACCATACTGGTACCTGTGTTCTGCTATTTTTAAAATATCCTCGTTTATAAGAGTCTGTCTCACAAAATAATTGTAACAGTTATAGCTGATAAAGGCCTCTACAACACGCTCATTTGCGCCATGATTATAGTATTCTTCAAATACTTCATATACATTTTTGTTGTAGACTCTGGTAAAGAGTGACTGTGCAATAATTCTTTCAGACAAATCGTAAAGGTCGCTGGAGAAGTTTGATGCCGCTCTCCAAAGTTCAAGCATTTCTTCGGTACTCTTATTGTAATGGCTGATAAGATACGAAAGTACCGTATCATCATACTTTCTATTCCTAAAGCACATATCAGAAAGCTTTTGGATTATGACATCGTCATGTCCCTCTGCAATAAGCTTTGTGGTAAGCCTGTATATTCTCTTTGCATTATCAGGATATACATTTTTGGTCTTAATGTAATTGTAAGCCCTCTCGTATTCACCGTTGGATATAAGTATTTCAAGCAGTTTCACCCTGTATCCTCTAGGGAGGCGCACATCCTTTGCCGCTGCCAGAAGATTATTATACTGACTGTCAATATCAAACGCGTCATAATAATCGTCTATGAGAAGTTTTATGATATCGGTCTTAAAGCCTGAATCGGCGCATGGATTTTTAAGCACCGCAAAATATACTGCTTTAGCCTCATTCTTTACTTCTCTTACAGTCAGATATTTTTCAGCAAAATAGAATGCCACATTCTGGTTATCTTCGTATAACGGATATATACTGTCGAGATAATTTTCTTCATCAAGAAGCCTTAAAAGCCTGTGCGGTATGTCATTTATATATCGCACATTGTTCACTGTCTCAAATATAAGGACGGCTTCTTTGGTATACATCTGAACGTAGGCAATTCCGTCGTTCACAGGATACACAGTCTCGGTATTGCTCTCCCTGTGTTTTACTATAATTCTTGATATATTGTCTGATTCACACACCACCTTATATGTAAACAATATCTTAGGAAGCTGCATAATATTATCTTCATTAAGCATATCCTTTGTAAGAACATTGCTGTATATAAGGGCCAGATTATCGCTTATATGTCCCAATTTAAGCTGTTCTCTTGCAAAATCAGCAATGATTTTCCTGTAATTTTCAAACATGGCAGGACTGTTAATCCTGTTAAACGTAACATTTGCGTATACATATGCCTTAGCCTTATAGTCCACTGAATTGTTATACATAAAGTACAGAAGTATCGGCTTCGGAAGCTCCTCCATCACACCAGTATCAATACACTGTATATAGTATTCATAGAGCTTTGTCACCTTAAATTCTTTCATGACGCCGAGGCGGTACCACGGAAAATACTGTGCTCCGATGCATTCTTTTCTTATAAGAACCTCACAGAGAGTAAGCAGGATTTCATCATTTTCAAAGGTTTCATAAAGTCCCATCAGTATCTCAATCATAGGACGGGTAATATTCTTCTCGTTCTTAAGCATACCTGTTATATAATCGGCAGCCTTTTTGTTAAATATCTGATGACGGCATCCGAAACTTATAGCCTGAATTTCAAATTCATCAAGAACACGAAGATATCCGGGCGTATCGTTTAATATCATACACGCCTCCAGATACATTATAGGGCTTGTACAGCCTTTATAATACTGTTCTTTAAGCCTTATGAGCTTAAGCGTCTTGTTTCTGTCATTTTCATCATCAAGATACAAAAGAACCCAGAGAATTTTCCAGTCGTCATACTTTGTCTCGTAATATCCCTTAATCTGCTCCATGGCTTTTATTGCAAAAAGCCTGTCCTTGTTGAGCATGGACGTAACATAAAGATAGTAACAGTATACAGGCATATTGTTCTCCTTACCTGCCGTCACCTCATCCTTTACACTGTCAATAAGCCATTTTGCCTGCGTTTCCTTCTTGTCCGCCAGAAAAATGTGGGCCATCGCCAGCTTGTAAAAACATTCACTGTCGTCTATTTTCCTTATGGTTTCTATATGCTTCTTCTATTCGTCAATCCATGTGCGAACCGATATCTTTTTGGTTCTGAAACTGATATACTCCTCCACGAGCCTTAATTTTGCCAGTTTAAGAGTCCTGCGTGACTCCCTGTTCTCAATTCCTGAATTTGAGACAACAACATCACACACTAACTGCTTTCTGTCAGTAGTTATGTATATTCTGCCAAAATTCTTACCTGCATGAAGCTTCGTGGCATCTATGTGAAATACAAGTTCATAAATATTTCCTATGAAGGAATCTGAATCTATATTGTTAGCTGCAAGCCTTATAAAATCCTGATCGGCAGAAGCCTTTAACTTCACATATCCCCAGTTATCCTTGGTTATTGTTATCTTATCCTCCAAATCATCCAAGACATTTTCATATACCTTAATATCGGTGTCAGCAGTAAGATTTATGGAAGCCTTTTTCTTTGTTGCCACAAGAAATTCCTCTACACCTGTACGTACATCCTTAGAACGGATAAGTCCGTCATAAAGGCTTACAAGCCTTGCATCGCTTCCGATAAACGTATCCTTAAATCCGGGTGAAATAAAAAGCTTAAGAGCCTTCTCATACTCTGTCTGCACATAATTTGCAAAGTGGAACATATTTCTAAGCGGACCTATCTCTGAAGGCACTCCGCCCTGTGATACGCTAAAGCGGTAAGGTATCCTGAATTCACCCGCATCACTTACTACCTCAAAGCATCCTTCTATAACCTCACCTGCAAAAAGTCCGACTGCATCCACCTTATACTGGATAAGATTATCTCCTGCCGTAAAACTTGAGTTGACCACACTTACATACGGATTGTCAGAGTATACTATACCTCTTACGTTCATACCGTCGGTCGTAAAAATGCGCACTTCACCAGTGAAGACATCGTCTGCTCTGACAGCCTCATTAATGGATGTTTCTGTAATTTGTATCTCAGGCACTTCGTAATCGTATACGCCTCGTGCCAGACGGTTAATTCTGCTCTTCACTGATAATACCTCATAAGCCTCAGTCCACGTTTTCCTGTGACTTCAGCATTTCCAAATGTTCTTTTATATTCTTTTCGTATCCTAACTCTCCGGGCTCATAGAAACGCTCTCCCACAAGCTCGTCAGGAAGATACTGCTGTTTAACGTAATGATTTTTATAATTGTGTGCGTATTTATATGCCGAAGCCTTACCTGCTTCGCCCTCGCCGTCATAATGATTATTCTTAAGGTGGCGCGGGATTGTTTCCACTTTGGTGGTCTTTACCTTTTCCAAAGCTTTATTTATGGCCGCATACGCACTGTTTGACTTCGGAGCGCAAGCCACATATGTGGCTGCCTGTGACAATATAATCCGTGCTTCCGGCATACCCACTCTCTCGCAGGCAAGACATGCGCTGACTGCCACATTTAACGCCATAGGGTCTGCATTTCCCACATCCTCGCTCGCACATATCATAATGCGTCTTGCTATAAATTTGATATCTTCACCGGCATATAACATTCTTGCAAGATAATATACCGCAGCATCAGGGTCGGAACCTCTCATGCTCTTTATAAAAGCCGATATGGTATCGTAATGATTATCTCCGTCCTTGTCATACTTTATGACCCTTCTCTGTATGCACTCAGATGCAACGTTTATATCTATATGTATCCTGCCGTCGGAAGCTCTTTCAGTTGTGGTGACGGCAAGTTCTATGGCATTGAGTGCATTTCTTGCATCGCCCTCTGACATATCGGCAATAAACTCAGCAGCCTCGTCTGTTATGTCTGCGTTAAAAGCACCCATTCCCTTCTCTTTATCATACACGGCTCTTTCAATCAGGGTTTTTACATTTTCCTTTGAAAGCGGTTTAAGTTCAAATACAATGGAACGTGAAAGAAGCGCACTGTTGACTTCAAAATAAGGATTCTCAGTGGTGGCTCCGATAAGCACAATGGTTCCGTCCTCAACATACGGAAGAAGAAAATCCTGCTGGCTCTTATTAAATCTGTGTATCTCATCGACAAAAAGAATAGTCTTTCTTCCGTACATACCCAGATTAGTCTTAGCTTCGTTCACTACCTCCTCCATATCCTTTTTACCGGCAATGGTAGCATTTATCTGTCTGAACTCTGCCTTAGTAGTGTTGGCTATAACCTTGGCAAGAGTAGTCTTTCCCGTTCCGGGAGGCCCGTAAAATATAACAGAGTTAAGCTTATCAGACTTTATTGCCCTGTAAAGAAGCTTGTCCTTCCCGATAATGTGCTCCTGTCCCACCATTTCATCAAGAGTATCCGGTCTTAGGCGCATGGCAAGCGGCGACTCCTTCTTGCTGTTCTGTTCTCTCATAAATTCAAATAAATCCATAGCTTCTCCATTCTGAAATAACGGTGGAGTATTCAGCAATATTCTCACTTTTTGGTGAGGACATATTCCACTAGGATATATTTTACCATTACTTGAAGAAAATTTCCACCTCTATTAATCGTATTTTTATAATATTTCAATCTTATATATTGCAATAATCCCAGACATCTGTAAAATATATTTATACGGGATTGTAAACGAATAATCAGTCCTGTTTTTGACCACAATCTTAAAAATAATTGATGTGTGCCTGATACACGCACTACGGAAGGCGAGGAAAATATGCCCGGACTTATTACACATTACCTTTTGGGAAAAGATGTGCTTGGATATATATACGATGACAAGATAAAAAGTACCATTTTGCGACACAAGGATGCTTACAATCTGGGACTTCAGGGACCGGATTTCTTTTTTTACGACATCTCACATAGCATGAAATCCAAAGGTTTTAACTATGGTCGTCTTATACACACAAATCATACCGGAGTATTTTTTCAGCATATGCTTAAAGGTGCTTCACTTTTGTCGGAGAAAAAAAGAGAAACTGCGCTGGCATATATTTACGGCTTTTTATGCCATTTTGCGATGGACTGCACCGCACATCCATATATAATGTATATGGCATGCTTTAAAACCGAAAACAAGCATGAAAGACAGCTTTCATCTACATCACATACTTATTTTGAAACGGCTATCGACACTGAAATGCTTCTCATAAAGCGCGGTCTTACCCCAAACAAATTAAGACGTCAGGACCTTATCGACGTGAGTGAGGATGAGCTTAAAGTAATATCTCACATCTTTGCTTACGCTTTTAACAAAACATTTCACCAGCACACCACCGCACAGCAGATACTCAATTCGATACACAACTGCTATCTTACAAATCTGGTGCTTCAGGACGATAAGCATATAAAGATAAGCCTTTTTGAAAAAATCGAAAAATCTTTTCTGGGATATTCCCTTGTTACGGGAATAATGTATTACAAAAATGCAAGGATAAAGTGGGATGTACTCAACAGAATGAATGACGTATGGTGTCTGCCGTGGGATGATACCGCAAAAAGTTCAGCTTCATTCATTGATTTATATGACGATGCTGCCCTCCTTGCATCTAAACTTATCAATGACGCCGATTCAATCATAAACTGGGGAATCAAGCCTGACGATTTTCTTGACCGCATAGGAAACCGTTCCTATATTACGGGCGTAAACTGCGAAAAACAGCTTTTTATGAAACATTTCCGCTCTGAGACTAAGGATATCGTCTGCTGACAAATGAATTTTCACTTGATTTACTCTATAATCAGCTCATCAGCAGTCACAAAAACATATCCCATTGCCTGAAGTTCGTCTACAATTCTAAGTGCCGCACTTACAGAGGTCTTGTAAACATCATGCATAAGGATAATATCTCCGCTCTTTACATTCTTTACTACATTTTTTACTATGCAGTCTGCATTTTGCGAGCACCAGTCGTTAGTGTCATAGCTCCAAAGTATAGGCGTAAGTGACACATCCCAAAGTACCCTCTCATCTATTATTCCGTACGGAGGTCTTATAAATGTGACCTCTTCTCCCGTTATCCGAGAAATAGCCTCATTTGTCCTGGAAATCTCACTGATAATCGCATCGTCGCTCATTCCCACCAGCTTCACATGGCTATATGTGTGATTGCCTATAAGATGACCCTCATCATACATTCGCTTTACTATTTCCTCATTTCCCTCTATATTTTCTCCCACAAGAAAAAAGGTGGCTCTTACACCTCTTTCCTTCAGTCCGTCCAAAAGCTCATTTGTATATAGCCTGCTGGGACCGTCGTCAAAGGTTAAAGCTACCACCTTTTCATAATATATTACCTTGTCCGATACTTTTGAAGTCCGGCTTACCATGCCTGAAGCCGTAAGCATTGAAAATATTATTATAACACATACAAAAGCTATCTTAGTATAACGCATACACACAATTCCGTTTTTTTATTATAATATGACTTCAACGCTTTGTGTATACCCTGAAATATTGCATATTATTTTATACGTGCCGTAAGAGTTCCGTCAGCTTCATCTATCAGTATCGTATCTTTAGCATTTACCTCACCGCCAAGTATAAGCTTTGCTGCCAGAGTTTCCACAGTTTTTTGGATATATCTCTTTAAAGGTCTTGCACCGAAATTGATGTCAAAACCGTTCTCTATGATGTAATCTCTTGCTCTGTCAGTGAGTTCAAGCCTTATCTCCTTCTCGGCAATTCTTGCATTGATATCTTCAATCTGCAAATCAACAATCTTTGAGATATTGTCCTTTGTGAGCGGCTTAAACATAATGATTTCGTCAAGTCTGTTCAAAAACTCAGGTCTGAAACTTGCCCTCAGCTCACTCATTACCATATCCGAAGCCTGACTGCTTATATTACCGTCGCTGTCTATGCCGTCAAGAAGATACGGAGAACCTATATTTGATGTCAGTATAATTATGGTATTCTTAAAATCCACGCATCTTCCCTGTGAATCCGTTATTCTGCCATCGTCAAGCACCTGAAGCAGTATATTGAACACATCCTTGTGGGCTTTCTCTATCTCATCAAACAAAACTACGGAATACGGATGTCTTCTTACAGCCTCTGTAAGCTGTCCGCCCTCCTCATAGCCTACATATCCCGGAGGTGCTCCTATAAGCCTTGATACGGAATGCTTTTCCATATATTCACTCATATCTATTCGCACAAGATTCTGTTCATCATCAAAAAGATTTTTAGCCAACGCCTTTGCAAGTTGAGTTTTTCCGACACCGGTAGAGCCTAAGAACATAAATGAACCGATAGGCTTTCTAGGGTCTTTTATACCTGCCTTTGAACGCATAATAGCCTCTGCCACCTTAGTAACGCCTTCATCCTGTCCGATCACGCTCTTATGGAGAAGTTCCTCAAGATTAAGCGTCTTATTCCGCTCTGATTCCGTAAGCTTTGTGACAGGAATTCCGGTCCATTTTGATACAATCCTGGCAATTTCTTCGTCGGTAACGCTTTCCCTAAGAAGCCTTGCATCTCTGCTCTTTACCTTCTCTTCCTCTTCCTCAAGCTGTTTTTTTAGTCCTGGAAGTTCACCATACTGAAGTCTTGCTGCCGTTTCAAGGTCATAATTGTTCTTAGCTTTTTCTATTTCTTTATTCAGTCTGTCCATATCCTCACGAAGCTTACTTAACTTTCCGACTGAATTTTTCTCATTTTCCCATTGAGCCTTTTTAGCCGCAAAATTTTCACGAAGCCCTGCCAGTTCTTCTTTGATATGTTCCATTCTCTCCATGCTTAACGCATCTGTTTCCTTTTTGAGAGCAGCCTCTTCAATTTCAAGCTGCATAATCTTTCTCTGCTCTTCATCCATCTCTGCAGGCATAGAGTCAAGTTCCGTCTTTATCAGAGCACACGCCTCATCGACAAGGTCTATTGCCTTATCAGGAAGAAATCTGTCCGAAATATATCTGTTGGAAAGAACGGCCGCATTTACCAGAGCACCATCCGTAATCTTTACTCCATGATATACCTCGTATCTTTCTTTCAATCCTCTAAGTATTGATATAGTGTCCTCAACAGTAGGCTCATCTACCATAACAGGCTGAAAACGTCTTTCAAGTGCGGGGTCTTTCTCTATATACTTCCTGTGCTCATCAAGCGTTGTAGCTCCTATACAGTGAAGTTCTCCTCTTGCAAGCATAGGTTTTAACATATTTCCGGCATCCATAGAGCCCTCAGTCTTTCCTGCGCCCACTATTGTGTGTATCTCATCGATAAACAGTATAATCTTACCTTCGCTCTTCTTAACTTCATCGAGAACAGCTTTGAGTCTTTCCTCAAATTCGCCTCTGTACTTGGCACCTGCTACAAGTGCACCCATATCAAGAGCAAATATTGTCTTGTCCTTAAGTCCGTCAGGCACATCCTTTTTTACAATTCGCTGTGCAAGGCCTTCGACAACTGCCGTTTTACCGACACCCGGCTCACCTATAAGAACAGGATTATTTTTTGTCTTTCTTGAAAGTATTCTTATAACATTTCTTATCTCACTGTCACGTCCTATTACGGGGTCAAGCTTCTGCTCTCTTGCACGTTCAACAAGATCCGTACCATACTTTTTCAAGGCATTGTAGGTTGCCTCCGGATTATCGTTTGTCACACGCTGATTGCCTCTTACCTTTGAGAGCACCTGCAAAAATCTCTCACGCGTTATGCCAAACTCCCTAAAAAGTTCAGCAATCTCTCTGTTCGGTGCGTCTACCATTGCAAGGAAAATGTGCTCTACGGAAACATACTCATCTCCCATACTTTTAGCAACATTTTCACAGTCCATAAGCACGCTGTTAAGAGACTGGCTTATATATGGGCTGCCTCCCTTTACCTTCGGTCTTTTTGCAATAAGACCCTCCACCTTTCCAAGGAAATACTCCTTGTTGATATCCATATTTTCTGTCAGTTCCAGTATAAGACTGTCTTCAATGTTGAGAAGACTGTAAAGCATATGCTCCTGGTCAATTTCCTGATTACCATATTCGTGAGCAACGGCTTCACATTTTCTTATAGCCTCGATAGACTTCTGTGTAAACTTATTCATATCCATAGTGACACTTCCTCCTTTCTTGTTCTACTTGTAATATAACACAGCTAACATAATAATGCAAGCATTTTTTTATATTATTTGAAATTAATACAAAAAAATTCCGCCTATGACAGGTGCATAAGCGGAAAATCATAAGCAATACTCGCGAATGGCTTAGCAATTTGCTCGTTATAAATCTATTTAGTGACTTTTTTGTATGTAAAAACACAACTTACAAGTGCCAGCACAATCATCACAATCATTGGCAGAAATGTTTTAAAGGTTGCACCTGTTGTTTCATACTGATATGCAAAACCGAGAGGTCTTACTATTGAAAGATTTCCGAATATTTTCACTCCGATTATGTATACTATATGAGGTGCAAGAAGTGCCAAAGCTATAATAACCACGCCTTTTTGAATAATCAGATTCTTGTACAGTTCTTTAAATACCATAGGCAGTTTTGCTATCAGACGCGATATCTGAGCAGATATCTTTTCAAACATTTTTGTAAGATACGACTTTTTTCTGACAGGGCGTAAAAATACATTAAAGGTCACTGCAACCACAAAGAATATCACCAGCAATATAAGCATCAGTAGCAGAGTCGTGGTAAAATGACTCCATATTCCGCCGCCAAATCCCCAGTTTCTGTACTTCATAAATATCTCCGAAGGAAGAATGGCTTTAAAAATATTGAAATGCTTCAAGATATTCTATCTGCTCTTGTAGTTGATATTTCTGTAAAGCAAATATTCGGTTACACCGACAACCGCTACAATCACAGCCGCAAAGCTCTGATTGCTTACAGCGGAAAGTACGGCCCATACAAACATTCCTGCCATCCACATGGACAATGCACTAAAACCTACATACATAAGAAGATACTGAAGCCTTGTAACACAGAACTCGCTTATCATAAAGTCCGGATCATTTTGTATGAGGGAATTAAGTCCGCCGACACCGCCATGAATACTAAAGGCTATAATTGCCATTCCAAGGTACATAATTATACAGCTTACCAGTGAAATCAAACCAAGTATAAAAGCCCTCTTTACAGCTAAAACGGCACGTCCCTCGGGAGCTATATGCACAAGCTCCCACAGCCCCTTCTTCCTCTCGGAAAGAAAGCTGTAAACTACTGCAATAATAATTACAAGAAGCATAAAATGAGATATATTTTCCTCCAATATGCTTTTCATAGCTCTGCCGTTATCCACTCCGACTTCTATATCCCTAATCTTCATAAGGTCATAGCGTGTCTTTAAAATGTTCATATAAGCGGTACTTCCCGGCTTAAAAAATTCGGTTTTTATAAGTTTCTCACTCTGTTCAATATTGGCATCGACATTTTCTTTAAAAGCTTCTGCATATCCCATATTTTCAAACAGTTCATCCCTTGCAAAAACTGCGCTTGTATCCCTGCCCTTTCCCGAAAGCACGAACTTATAATCCTCCCACTTTCTTGTTGACATGCTGCTTTAGATTTACGATTTCCAAAAGTTCATCTATCTGCCTGTTTGCATCCTTTCTTTTAAGTCCTTTTACAGATGCCATATACTGTAAAAAAGCTCTAGCACTGAAATCCTCATAAAAGCCCTGCTGCTGTGGCATATAGCCGATATCTTTTCTGAACTTTGCCCCAAGTTTTAAAATATCCGTTCCGTCGTAAAGAATCTCACCCTCCTGCCTTGCAACATTATCCGTTATCAAATTAATCATTGTACTTTTTCCTGCACCGTTGGCACCTAATATTCCGTATATTCCCGGTTCAAATACCATACTGAAATCATTAAGTGCCCTGACCGTTCCAAAATCCTTGGTCAGATTTCTTATCTCAAGTTTCATGTAATTCCTCCTTTGAGTATTCCAGACTCTAAAATATCTTCCATATATTAGACAATCTTGCGAGCAAAAATACTCGCACATTTTGTGTATTTTTTTAAAACATTTGTCTACTGAATATTTTTCCTCATCTTTAGCAGTATTTTTTTCTCCATACGGCTTACCTGAACCTGACTTATAGACAATATCTTTGCCACCTGAGTCTGCGTCTTGTTTTCAAAATATCTCATATTGATTATTCTCTTTTCCTCCTCGTTAAGCTCCTCCATCAGTTTTTCCAGCATAAGTCTGTCTAACAGTTTCTCCTTCTCATTTTCCTTTGAAGAAATCTGGTCAACAAGGTATATCTCACTGCCGTCATTTTCATACACACTTTTATATATGGATTCAACGTCCTTATTTGCATCCATCGCCATAACTATATCTTCCCTTGAAAGCTCGGTAGCTGCTGCTATCTCATCAACGGTAGCATCCCTTCCGTATTTTTGTGAAAGCATTTCGCATGCCTTGCTTATTTTCCACGCATTTTCCTTTAAGGTTCTTGAGACCTTTACCATACCGTCATCGCGCAGAAATCTTTTTATTTCGCCGCTAATCATAGGGACAGCATATGTAGAGAGCATAACGCAGTAATCACAATCGAATTTGTCTATCGCCTTAATCAGTCCTATAACTCCAAGCTGTGACAAATCTTCAAGTTCATATCCGCGCCCCAGATATCGTCTCGCAACGCTGTATACAAGTCCCATATTTTCCATAACAAGGGTGTCCCTGGCTTCTTTATCACCTTTGTGGGCTCTCTCAATAAGCTCTTTTGTATGATTCATTTAATCACACCCTTATTACATTATTCTTTTTTTCATAGTCACCACTGTTCCGACTCCGTTTTCAGATTCCACTTTAAGCTCGTCCATAAATATTTCCATAAACGAAAATCCCATCCCGGAACGTTCTTCCTCGGGCTTAGTGGTATACATGGGAGTCATGGCAAGATTAACGTCAGGTATTCCTACTCCCTCGTCGCTTACTGTTATCGTTATTTCCCTGTCAACAATCTCACATTCAATTGTAATAATTCCTATACAGTCCCTGTAACCGTGAACAATACAGTTGGTAACCGCTTCCGATACAGCAGTTTTTATATCAGAAAGTTCCTCCACGGTCGGGTCAAGACGGGTAGCAAAGCTTGCCACCGTAACCCTGGCAAAGCTTTCATTTTCCGAAATACTGTAAAATGAAAGCTTTATTTTATTATAATTTTCCATTCCTATACTCCTTTATTTTTCACATACTATCTTATAAAGTCCCGATATCTCAAAAATTCTTTTGATGGCAGGACTTACATTAGTTACAAATACCTTGCCGCCCTTTCTGCTTAACAGCTTGTATCTTCCCATTATAAGACCTATACCTGAACTATCCATAAAACCTGTATTTTTAAAATCAAAAACCACTGCATCTATCCCGTTTTTGTCTATTTTCTCATCTATCGGTATTCGTATAAGCTGTGACAAATGATGGTCTAAATCCCCATCAAGCTTTACCACAAGCGTTCTGTCCTTCTCGTCCATAAAATATCGCATATACTCACCTCCCTTCAAAGCAAATACTCTCCCTCAGCTTTTGTATCTGCCTCCTACTGCAGGCGCGACAGATAACCGTTACTCTCTGCCGCAAATCTGCTGTCAGGATAATTATTGATAACTATATCAAAATATGTCTTGGCATTTGCCGTATCGCCCGCCTCAAAATAAGCAACAGCCGCATAATAAGCTGCTTCTGCAGTAGGATTTATGGCATATGCCCTTTTAAAGAAATCTGCCGCGCCGGAAGGATTACCTGCATTGTCCGCCTGCGTTCCCTGATTATAAAGGCTCTCATAAGCCGTCAGAAAATTCTGCGTCCATATCTGACTGTAAAGGCTCTTGGCATTTTCACTAGGAAGCTGCGTAGAATCCACTGAAGCCAAAAGCTCTGCTGCAGCGACGGCATTTCCGGAACCGGCATAGTTAATGGCATCTATAAGTTTTGAGTAATTATCTGCATTGACGGCGTTAGCAGTATTTCCGCCCTTAATTTCATCTAACTGTGCCGTAAGGCTGTCAACCTGAGATGTAAGCCTTGTCACCTGTGCATTGGCATCCGCTATTTTCTGCGAATATTCTTTAATGGTTTTATTGTTGTCATATGTTACTCCCTTTAACTTTGAGGAAGAATCAAAAACCATATGATTGCTGCACCGATTGCCACGCCCACCA
>CAMEJP010000012.1 GCA_945920185.1 uncultured Eubacterium sp.
ACCAAATTTATTTCTCAGGCACAAAATATGTGTGTACTGTAGAGCTGAATGAGGGTAAAAATACGATTTGACAAAATAAAATAAATAAATTACAAAAACCACTTTACAAAATAAAGGTAATGAGGTATATTAATTACTATATTAAGAAACACAGAAAGGAAATATTGTCGATGGAAAAACATAATATGGGTGGCGGTCTTTATGACTCACGCTTTGAGCATGACAACTGCGGCATAGGTGCGGTGGTTGACATCAAGGGTAGGAAGACCCACGAAACAGTGTCCAATGCACTGAAAATTGTTGAAAATCTTGAACACAGAGCCGGCAAAGATGCCGAAGGAAAAACTGGTGACGGTGTAGGAATAATGCTCCAGATATCGCATTCATTCTTCACTAAAGCAGTTGAACCCTTCGGCATTTTTTTGGGTGAAGAGCGTGATTACGGTATAGGTATGTTCTTCTTTCCACAGGATGAACTGAAGAGAAATCAGGCTAAGAAAATGTTTGAGATTATTGCAGGCAAAGAGGGTGTGGAGTTTCTCGGATGGAGAGAAGTGCCTACCAATCCGAATGTACTTGGAAAGAAAGCACTTGACTGTATGCCATGTATTATGCAGGCATTTTTGAAAAGACCGGCAAATGTAAATAAAGGACTTGATTTTGACAGGAAGCTTTACATTATAAGAAGAGTGTTTGAGCAGAGTAATGACAATACATATGTAGTGTCACTCTCAAGCAGAACCATAGTATATAAGGGAATGTTCCTTGTAGGACAGCTTCGTACCTTCTTCCTTGACCTTATGGACGAGGATTATAAATCAGCCATAGCCATGGTACACTCAAGATTCTCTACCAACACAAATCCAAGCTGGGAGAGAGCTCATCCTAACAGATTTATTGTACACAACGGAGAGATTAATACTATCAGGGGTAATGCCGACAGAATGCTCGCGAGAGAAGAAAAGATGTCCTCAGCATTTCTTAAAGACGAGATGCACAAGGTTATTCCTGTTGTAAATACAGCGGGCTCAGATTCAGCCATGCTTGATAACACTTTGGAATTTCTTGTTATGAACGGTATGGAACTTCCTCTTGCCGTTATGATAACCATTCCTGAACCATGGAGTAATGATAAGTCTATGGACCAGGATAAGAGAGATTTTTACGAGTATTATGCTACCATGATGGAACCTTGGGACGGTCCTGCTTCGATTGTATTCTCTGACGGTGACATTATGGGTGCTGTTCTTGACAGAAACGGTCTCAGACCTTCAAGATATTACATTACAAAGGATGACTGCCTTGTACTTTCATCAGAGGTAGGCGTGCTTGACGTAGACCCTGCAAATATCAAGGTTAAGGAAAGATTAAGACCTGGCAAGATGCTTCTTGTGGATACTGTAAAGGGAGAGCTTATTGATGATGATGAACTTAAGATGAAGTATGCAAAGAAGCAGCCGTACGGTGAGTGGCTTGACAGTAATCTTGTTCACCTTAAGGATATTCATATTCCTAACAAGAAGGTTGAAGAATATTCTAAGGAGGAGAGAAGCAGACTTCAGAAAGCATTCGGATATACTTATGAAGAGTTAAAGACATCTATTCTTCCGATGGCTAAGAACGGAGCTGAAAGTATAGGCGCCATGGGTATTGACTCACCTATTGCAGTACTTTCAAATAAGCATCAGCCGTTATTTAACTATTTTAAGCAACTCTTTGCACAGGTAACAAATCCGCCTATCGACGCCATAAGAGAGGAAATTGTAACCTCTACTACGGTATATATAGGTCAGGATGGAAATCTTCTTGAGGAGCGTCCGGAAAACTGCAAGATGCTCCGTGTAAACAATCCTATCCTTACAAGTACCGATTTGCTTAAGATTAAGAGCATGAATGTGGAAGGCTTTAAGGTAGCCGTAATTCCTATAATATACTATAAGAATACATCACTTGAAAAAGCTATTGACCATCTTTTTGTGGAAGCTGACAAGGCACACAGGGAAGGTGCAAATATACTGATACTTTCAGACAGAGGCGTTGATGAAAATCATGTGGCAATACCGTCGCTTCTTGCCGTGTCTGCTATGCAGCAGCATTTGGTAAAGACTAAGAAGAGAACAGAGGTAGCCATGATACTTGAGAGCGGCGAGCCTCGTGAAGTGCATCATTTTGCTACACTTCTCGGATATGGCGCATGTGCCATCAACCCATATCTTGCACAGGACAGTATAAAAGAGCTTATCGACCTTAAGATGCTTGACAAGGATTTCTATGCTGCTGTTGACGATTACAATGCAGCAGTGCTTCATGGAATTGTAAAAATAGCCTCAAAGATGGGTATATCTACAATCCAGTCATATCAGGGTGCTAAGATATTTGAAGCAATAGGTATCAGCAAAGAAGTAGTGGACAAATACTTTACGGATACCGTAAGCAGAATAGAGGGTATCGGCATCAAGGATATCGAAGAAAATGTTGAGGTATTGCATTCAAAAGCATTTGATCCTCTCGGACTTACAACAGATGATACGCTTGAAAGTGCGGGAAGTCATAAATTCAGAAGCGGCAAGGAGGAACATCTCTACAATCCGCAGACCATACATTTGCTTCAGCTTGCCACAAGAACAGGCAACTATGATATATTCAAGGAATATTCAAAGCTCATAAACAAAGAAACAACGGCAAATAATCTCCGCGGTCTTCTTGATTTTAACTATCCTAAGAAGGGTATAAAGATCGAAGAAGTAGAGAGTGTTGATTCCATTGTTAAGAGATTTAAGACGGGTGCCATGTCATATGGTTCTATCTCTAAGGAAGCTCATGAAACACTCGCTATTGCCATGAATTCTATTCACGGTAAGTCAAACAGCGGTGAAGGCGGAGAGGACCTTGACAGACTCGACTCAGATAAATGTTCTGCAATTAAGCAGGTAGCGTCAGGAAGATTTGGCGTTACATCAAGATATCTTGTAAGTGCAAAAGAGATTCAGATAAAGATGGCACAGGGTGCTAAGCCGGGTGAAGGTGGACATCTTCCTTCAGGAAAGGTATATCCGTGGGTAGCTAAGACAAGACACTCAACCCCGGGTGTAGGTCTTATATCACCGCCTCCACATCACGATATATACTCTATTGAGGATTTGGCACAGCTTATATATGACCTTAAGAATTCTAACAAGGATGCCAGAATTTCAGTTAAGCTGGTATCGGAGGCTGGCGTGGGAACGGTAGCAGCAGGTGTTGCAAAAGCAGGAGCTCAAGTAATCCTTGTATCAGGCTATGACGGCGGTACGGGTGCGGCTCCAAGAAGTTCTATATACAATGCAGGTCTGCCTTGGGAGCTTGGACTTGCCGAAACACATCAGACGCTTATACAGAACGGACTTCGTAATAAGGTTATCGTTGAAACTGACGGTAAGCTTATGACGGGTAGGGATGTTGCCATAGCAGCCATGCTTGGTGCTGAGGAGTTTGGCTTTGCAACGGCACCGCTTGTAACTATGGGTTGCGTTATGATGAGAGTATGTAATCTTGATACCTGTCCTGTAGGTATTGCAACACAGAATCCTGAACTCAGAAAGAGATTTGCCGGAAAACCGGAGTATGTAGTGAACTTTATGAAGTTTGTTGCAAGCGAACTCAGAGAATACATGGCAAAGCTTGGCGTAAGAACAGTCGATGAACTTGTAGGAAGAACAGACCTTCTTGTTGCTAAGGAAAATGTAACAAATGGCAAGGCACAGCAGGTGGATGTAAGCAAAATTCTGATGAATGCAGACGTATCAAAGAAGCGTGAGAAGATTGATTACAACAAGAAAAAGGTATATGATTTTGAACTTGAAAAGACACTTGACGAGAAGGTTCTTTATAAAAAGCTTGGAAAGGCACTCGAAACAAAGACGCCTGCAAGCATTGACGTAGAGATTTCAAATACGGACAGAACCTTCGGTACAATATTCGGTTCAAGAATAACAAAGATGTACAAGGATGAAGTTCTTCCTGAAGATACATTTGTTGTAAACTGTCACGGAAGCGGCGGACAGAGCTTCGGTGCATTTATACCGGCAGGTCTTACACTCAAGATTGAAGGTGACAGCAACGATTATCTCGGCAAAGGTCTTTCAGGCGGTAAGATTGTAGTATTTCCTCCAAAAGAAGTTACATATGAAGCAGATAAAAACATTATCATCGGTAATGTTGCTTTGTATGGTGCTACCAGCGGAAGTGCATATATCAACGGCGTGGCAGGCGAGCGTTTCTGTGTTCGTAATTCAGGAGCAAAAGCTGTTGTAGAAGGAGTGGGCGACCACGGCTGTGAGTATATGACCGGAGGAAGAGTAGTCGTGCTCGGAAACACAGGTAAGAACTTTGCAGCAGGTATGAGCGGCGGTATCGCTTATGTGCTTGATGAAGAAAATAACTTCTACAAGAGACTTAACAAGGAGCTTGTATCCTTGGAACAGGTGACAGATAAGTATGATGTACTTGAACTTAAAGAAATGATTACGGAGCATGTTAAGAATACAGGCTCTAAGAAGGGTAAGCAGATACTTGACAATTTCTCAGAATATCTGCCTAGGTTCAAGAAGATTATGCCACATGATTACAAGAAAATGCTTATGAGCATAGCCATTATGGAAGAAAAAGGTCTTAGCAGCGAACAGGCTCAGATTGAAGCATTTTATGAGAATACAAGGAAATAGGAGGATGGTGCGACATGGGAAAACCAACTGGATTTATGGACTATGAAAGAAAAACAAGTGAAGCTGTCAGTCCGTTAGAGAGAATTAAGAATTTTAATGAGTTCCATACACCTCTTCCATTGGATGAGCAGCAAAAGCAGGCTGCCAGATGTATGGACTGCGGAGTGCCTTTCTGTCAGGCAGGAATGATGCTTGGAGGTATGGCTGCAGGTTGTCCTCTTAATAATCTTATACCGGAGTGGAACGATTTGACTTATACCGGCAATTTTAAAGAGGCTTATAACCGTCTTCATAAGACAAGTAATTTTCCGGAATTTACAAGCCGTGTTTGTCCAGGGCTTTGCGAGGCAGCATGTACCTGCGGACTGAACGGAAAGGCAGTATCTACTAAGGAAAATGAGCGTACTATTATAGAGATGGCTTACAAAGAGGGCTGGGCTGCCCCTAAGCCTCCTAAAGTAAGGACGGGAAAGAAAGTAGCCGTTATAGGTTCAGGTCCTTCCGGACTTGCTGTGGCTGACCAGTTAAACAGAAGAGGACACAGTGTAACCGTATATGAGAGAGCTGACAGAATAGGCGGTCTGCTTATGTACGGAATACCGAATATGAAGCTTGAAAAGCACATCATTGAGAGAAAACTTGAAGTAATGCGTGCAGAAGGTGTCAATTTTAAAACATGTACAGATGTAGGAAAGGATGTCAAAGCTCCTGAACTTTTAAAAGAGTATGATGCAGTAGTTCTTGCCTGCGGAGCAGCAAATCCAAGAGATATAAAAGCACCGGGACGTGATGCCAACGGAATATATTTTGCCGTAGACTTTCTTAAGGCTACCACAAAGAGCCTTTTGGATTCAAATTTTGAAGACAAGAAGTTTATTGATGTAAAGAATAAGCATGTGGTAGTTATCGGCGGCGGTGACACAGGCAATGACTGCGTAGGTACATCCGTAAGACTTGGCTGCAAGTCTGTTACTCAGCTTGAAATGATGCCAAAGCTGCCTGATGAGCGTCTTGAGTCAAATCCATGGCCACAGTGGCCTAGAGTGGCTAAGACTGACTATGGTCAGGAGGAGGCTATCGCTGTATTTGGTCATGATCCTCGTATTTACAAAACTACCGTCAAGGAATTTGTAAAGGACTCAAAGGGAAATTTGAAGAAGATAGTGCTGGTAAGTCTTGAATCTAAGAAAGATGAAAAGACAGGCCGTATGATGATGGCAGAGGTAGCAGGAAGCGAAAAGGAGATACCAGCAGATATCGTACTTATAGCAGCAGGATTTCTAGGACCACAGGAATATATTGTCAAAGAGTTCGGCGTGGAAACAAACGAGAGAAGCAATGTAAAGACGGAGGCAGGAAAGTATTCTACAAGTGTGGACAAAGTCTTTACGGCAGGCGATATGCACAGAGGACAGTCTCTTGTAGTCTGGGCTATACGCGAGGGCAGGGATGCCGCCAGAGAGGTAGATGAATACCTTATGGGATATACAAATATATAATATATAAAAACTTAAAACAGCCCCCACTGCCTTTAGGCGGTGGGGGCTGTTTTTTACGGTACGCCCTGAAAGAAAGTAATTTATAAAAATTAAATCGTAATTTATTAAAATTATCCCTTGACTTTCTCCAAATCCTCATAGAATTTTGGATAAGAGATGTTTACACATTCGCCGTCTTTAATTTCTACGCCGCCTTCGCTTACAAGAGCAGCTATGGCAAACGACATGGCGATTCTGTGGTCAAGGTAGCTGTCTATAACGGCGTATCTTAAAGGTTTTCCGCCGTTTATAATCATACCATCGTCGGTTGCGGTAATATCAGCTCCCATTCGCGTAAGATTATCTGTCATGACAGCTATTCTGTCAGATTCTTTTACCTTAAGCTCTTTGGCGTCTCTGATTACGGTTTTTCCTTCTGCCACACTGGCAGCTATGGCGATAACAGGGATTTCATCGATAAGGGTCGGAATGATATCTCCGCAAATATCGGTTCCGTGAAGTGAACTTGAACTTACCAAAAGGTCTGCGACCTCCTCGCCTGCTATGGTGCGCTTGTTAAGAAGTTCGATTTTTCCGCCCATATCGAGGTATACTTTGATGATTCCGGTTCTTGTAGGATTTATGCCGACATTTTTTATAAGCAGCTCCGAATCAGGTGTGATAAGGGCTGCGGTAATAAAGTATGCGGCGGATGAAATGTCACCCGGCACAAGAATGTCCTGTGCATATAATTCTTCTGTTGTCGATATTCTGGCGGTAGTACCGCTTGAAGATACATTTGCACCGAACGCCTTAAGCATAAGTTCTGAATGATTGCGTGAAAGTGCAGGCTCCGTGACGGTAGTGGTGCCATCTGCATAAAGACCTGCAAGGAGTATTGACGACTTTACCTGAGCACTTGCAACAGGTGAAACATAATCTATTGCATGAAGCTTTTTACCGTTTATGGTAAGGGGAGTACATCCGTTGCCCCTGTCGCTTACAATATCAGCACCCATAAGGCTAAGAGGTTCCATAATGCGCTTCATTGGACGCTTTTCGATAGACGCGTCGCCGTTTATATGTGACGTGAAATCCTGAGCTGCCAGAATACCTGATATAAGTCTTGTGGTAGTGCCGCTGTTACCTACATCAAGAAGTGAGTCGGGTTTGCTAAGCCCCCGTAAACCTTTTCCGTACACCAGTATTTCGTCAGGCGTATTTTTAATTTCAATTCCCATTTTAGAAAAGCAGGAGATGGTAGAGAGGCAGTCTGCACCCTGCAAAAATCCTTTTATTCTGGTAGTTCCTTTGGCAATGGAACCAAACATTATACTTCTGTGAGAAATTGACTTGTCTCCCGGAATACTGACCTCTCCTCTTATTTTGCTTGCGTTAGTAAGTATCATATATTAACCTCACATTCTAGTTGTTGTATACTGTGTAGCGGTGCTTTTCAAGAAGGGCGGTTGCCTTTTCTTTGGATTCACTGTCGTACAGTTCTATGCGAAGAACACCCTGCGAATATTCTCTGTTATGAATGATTCCGATGTTTTTAATGCTTATGTGGTTAATGGCAAGGATAGTGGCGATAGTGGCTATTGCACCCTCCTCGTCAATGATGTCACAGTTAATGACGTATGCTTTGGTAAGAAGACCCTTGCTTGTTGTGTTGATAGAATCCCTGTATTCCTTTCCTTCGTCAAAAAGCCTGTAAATGTTGTCTCCGTCGTTATCTGCGATGGCATTTTTAAAATCGTCAAGATGATTTTTGAACTCATCAATAAGAGCACATATTTTCTCTCCGTTTGTAAGACATATCTGCTGCCACATAACAGGCGAAGAGGAAGCAATTCTTGTTATGTCCTTAAAACCGCCTGCAGCAAGCATTTTCATGGTTTCTTCTTCAGTGTCGGCGTGCTTTACAAAGTTGACAAGACTTGAAGCAACTACGTGAGGAAGGTGGCTTATTCCTGCAACACTGTAATCATGTTTGTCGTAATCTATGATTATCGGGATTGCACCCATGGATTTTACAAGCGCGGTATATGCTTCAATGTTCTGTGAAGTGCTTTTTTCCGTAGGTGTGATGGCATAGTAAGCATTTTCAAGAAGATATGGATTAGCATTGGCATAGCCTGTCTTTTCCGAGCCTGCCATAGGGTGGCCTCCGATAAAACAGTCTTCCATATCAAGTTCTTTTACGCTGTTATGTATATAGCCCTTAACGCTTCCGACATCAGTTATTATGGCTCCCTTTTTGATTATCGGCTTGAGTTTCCCAAGAAACATACTGTTAAGTTCAACGGGTGTGCATAAGAAAATGTAATCACATTCAGAAAATGCAGCGTCTATCGCATTTACGGCAAGATCCACCACGCCGTCCGATACGGCATCATCAAGTGATGATTTTGTACGGTTATAAGCAATGATTTTATATTCAGGGTGGACTCTTTTGAGAGCTTTTGCCATAGAGCCACCTATAAGTCCAAGACCTACAAATCCAATAGTTAAGCTGTTCATAATTCGCTTTGCCTCCTATGGGTATTAGTATTTAACGTGTATATTGTAACTTTTTGGACAGAATATGTCAATACTATATTGCTTTAAAGCGATAAAATTTGAATAACAAAAAAATCCCCCTAAAAAGGAGGATAGCCGATACAAAGTATCGGCTGTGATGTATTATGAAAAAAAGTTTTGTTAAAACCTAGTTGGCTTAATTAGTTTGATTTATCTTATGTACTTATAATAAAGGCAAAATATGTACAAATAATGAACGAAGTTTTAGTATTGTGTTAATCTTTTCGTGACAAATTGTGTCTTAGAACATCATTTGCGTGAGCATTTTTATCTGGCTCTGTTTTTCAGGCGGCAGATTGACGCTTATCTTATCGATAAGATATATTGTTTCCTCCTTGGAAAATGATATTCCCTCCTTTTTTGCCTTATTTGAAAATGCCAGCAGAAGAGGGAGCATATCCTCGCTTCCTTTTCCCTCGGACATTTTTATAAAATCCTCGAGCAGTTTTTCTTTTTTCTTGTCAATATCCATAGAAACCTCCTAATTGTTGAGCATATCGTTGTATTGATTGAATAATTCTAATTGTTTTGGCGACATCATACCCTTTAACATATTCACCGGAGATACGTCAAAGTTTTTAGAACTGCCATTTTCTTTAGCTTTTTCATTATTGTTTCCGCCAGTATTCCCTCCGGCACATACTTCGTTCTCATTGTCCGCATTTGAAGTGTTAAAGGCGCTCATAATGTCCTCTGCCTTTGAAAAAATATCCATATAAGCGGACATATTCATAAGCATATTCATATTATCAAGCATTTTGGCATATTGAGGCGGACATTTTGGCTTTATTTCCTTAAAGATGCTGTCCATGGAAAAATTCCGCTTTTCCCTGAATGGACAGTCCTTGCTTGAATAAAACTGGAGAGTGAGCCGAAATTCCATTATTCTTATAAATAGGGCAAGCCACATTTGTTTATCATAATCAATATATGGCAGCAAAAGCTTTAACATATAAGTTTTGTCGCCAAGCGTAAGCATATCAAATTCATCTGTTTCCATACTTGCCTCACATTCGTAATAATGTCACAAATACTATATGCAGCATATTTTAAATTATGAATGGAAAAGGAGAAAATGAATTTGGAAATGTATGAAAATCTGATAATAGCTGATAATACCATATATCTGTATGACGAAGAATGTATTCCGTGCGAAGAAAGCATGCCTTTAAAAGAAGATGAAAATGATGAGGGTGAAGATGTAATAATGGCATTGTAAACAAAGAAGGGCACAGTTTAACATATAAAGAAAATTTACCATACAAAAAAGCCGCCGCGCCTGCATAAGCAGGCGTGACAGCTTTTAAGAAACGGCGGCTTAATACTAGAAGCATCCGCCACAGCAGAAAAGTATAAGGATGATAATCAACCAAGAGCAGTTGTTATCGCCGCAACCGCCACAACCGCCACAACCGCCGCAACCGTTGTTGTTAAAGAAAGATGAGCCGTTATTGCATCCGCAAGAGAAGAGTAAAATTAAGATGATAATCCATGAGCATCCTGAGTTGCAGTTATTATCACAACCGCATCCTCCACCACAATTTGTTGCTGCTAAATCACTCATTATTAAATCCTCCAAAATCTATTTACAATACAATACTATGTAGGAGGATTAAAAAGTGTTACCGGATTGAGTTAAAAATCTTTTCAATATCTTCGTGAGGTATTACGAGAGCAAATCTTACATAGCCTTCTCCGAGGCTTCCAAAGCTGCTTCCCGGCGTACACAAAACGCCTGTGCGCTCAAATAAAGACATAACAAATTCTTCAGAAGAATTGAAACCGTCCGGAATTTTTGCCCACATAAACATTGAACCCTTAGAAGGCATAGGCGTAAGTCCCAGCTTTTTCATACCCTTTTCCAAAGCATTTCGTCTCTTTTCATAAAAAGCGCATTGTGTAAGCACACCCTCCTGAGGTCCGTTAAGAGCCGCTATGGCAGCTTTCTGTACGAGGAAGCTTGTACCGTAGTCAAACTGTGAACGGACAGTCCTGAATTTCTCTACAATCTCACTGTTTCCAAGTAAAAATGAAATTCTAAGGCCTGTAAGGTTGTACGTTTTTGAAAGTGAATTAAATTCAACGCCTACCTCCTTTGCTCCTTCATACGCAAGGAAAGAACCGCATTTTATGCCGTCATATACTATTTCTGAGTAGGCATTGTCATGAATGACAATAATATTGTATTTTTTGGCAAAGGCTATGAGTCTTTTATAAAAGTCGTCATCAGCAACGGCACACACAGGGTTAAGAGGGTAAGATACCACGATGGCTTTGGCGCGTGCAGCTGTTTCAGGGCTTATGGAATCAAAATCTATGATATAGTTATTTTCAGGCAGAAGATTATAATATTCTACATTTGCACCGCAAAGAAAAGGTCCTATCTCAAATATCGGGTATCCCGGATTAGGAACAAGAACGGTATCACCGATGTTACATAGTGCAAGGGCGATATGCGCCATACCCTCCTGTGTTCCGAATACGGAAGTTATCTCATTATCCAAAAGAGTGACACCGTATCTTTTTATGTACCAGCTTTTTACGGCTTCCTTAAGTTCCTGTGTGTCGCCAAGAGAATATTTGTAGTTCTCGGGATTAAGCGCAGCTTCTGACACTGCTTTCATAATATGTGAAGCAGGAGCGAAATCAGGGGTGCCGACAGTGAAATTGTATACGGCTTTCCCTTCCTTAAGACGCTTGTCCTTAAGCTCGTTAAGTATATTAAAAATGTTGCTTCCAAATCTGTTTGCTCTCTCGGAAAATTCTATGTTCATAATAAATCTCCATTCTGTCATAATGAATTTGTACAAGCTGTACGGATATCGACATACATATAAACATACACCAATGTAAGGCAAATGTCAAAGCTATAAAAAAATGTCTGTAAAAATCTGTATTTTATGTTATACTAATGTAGAATGACCGATACAGGCAGTATCGGTTCATTAGCATGAAGCAGATTGCAAATTTAGGCAGAGAAAGAGTGTGAAAACCATGGAAATCAGGATAAATGACCTTGTGTTGGGCGACGGTAAGCCTAAAATATGTGTGCCGATAGTTTCCGGTACAAACGAAGCTGTTCTTGAAGAGGCAGAAGAGATTCTCAATTCACCTTGTGATATTGTGGAATTCAGGGCAGATTTTTATGAAAATGTGAAAGATGCTGATAAAACATGTGAACTGTTGGGAAGACTTAAGCAGATACTTTCAGGAAAGGTTTTGCTGTTTACCATAAGGACAAAAAAAGAGGGAGGAAACCTCGATATATCGTACAATGAATATTCACATATTCTTCGTGTGGTGGCAGAAAGCAGGCTGGCAGAACTTATAGACGTAGAATGTTATATGGATAAAGAAGTGCCTTATCTCATATCGGATATACAGGCATGCGGAATTCGTGTCGTAGGTTCAAACCATGATTTTTATAAGACGGACAGCAGGGAGGAATTGTGTGCAAGACTTCAGTATATAAGCGACACGGGTGCAGATATACCTAAACTTGCGGTTATGCCTAATGTAAGACAGGACGTAGTGAACCTTTTGACTGCTACTTACGATATGTCTTTAAAGCTTGGTAAGCCTGTAATCACTATGGCTATGGGTAAGCTTGGCACCATAAGCCGTATAAGCGGAGCAACCTTTGGAAGTGCGGTAACGTTTGGAAGTGTCAGAAAGGCTTCGGCACCGGGACAGATATCGGCAACAGAGCTGAAAAACATTTTGGATATTGTAGGATAATAAACCTTGCATATGGCATAAGTTCATTTTTTGTACAGCCTTGACAAAATCATACAATGAAACTATAATTATTCGGTTGATTAAATTCACTGGAGGAAAAAGAAAATGGACGCAAAGAAGTCAGGATTTTCTGCGGGAGGATATTTTAAAGATATAACCCCTAAGCTGTTTACATGTTTAAAGGGTTACAAGGCAGATCAGTTTGCCAAGGATGTTATTTCGGGAATTATAGTTGCCATTATAGCGTTGCCGCTTTCGATAGCATTGGCACTCGCTTCGGGTGTAGGACCTGAGCAGGGTCTGTATACTGCCATAGTTGCAGGATTTATCATTGCCGTACTGGGAGGAAGCCGTGTTCAGATAGCCGGACCGACGGCAGCATTTGCCACAATAGTTGCAGGAATAGTTGCAAAAAATGGAATGGAAGGTCTTGCTGCCGCAACAATAATTGCAGGTATCATACTTGTGATAATGGGACTGTGCAAGTTCGGAAGTCTTATAAAATATATTCCTTATACAATAACAACGGGCTTTACCGCAGGTATAGCAGTTACAATCGTTATAGGCCAGATTAAAGATTTTCTGGGACTTACCTTTAAGAGTGCTCCTGTGGAGACTATGGAGAAGGTTGAGGCAATCGCAAAAAGTATCTCAACCGTCAACTGGTACGCCCTTCTTATAGGTGTGATTTCACTTGCAATACTTATAATATGGCCGCGTATTAAATATGTGAACAAGATACCGGGTTCGCTTATTGCCGTAATAGTAGCAAGTGCAATCGTTAAGCTTTCAGGTATGCAGGTCAATACGATAGGAAGCCTTTATACCATATCGGCAAGTCTTCCTGAATTTAATATGCCTTCACTTTCTTTTGGAGTGATTAAAAGCGTGCTGCCAGATGCATTTACCATTGCCGTTCTGGCAGGTATAGAATCGCTTTTATCATGTGTTGTTGCTGACGGTATGATTGGAAGCAGACACCGTTCAAATGCCGAGCTTGTGGCGCAGGGCGTCGGAAATGTAGGCTCTGCACTGTTTGGCGGTATTCCGGCAACGGGTGCCATTGCGAGAACGGCTGCAAATATCAAAAACGGAGGACGTACTCCGATAGCGGGTATGGTACACTCAGTCACACTGCTTCTTATACTTGTGCTTCTTATGCCGTATGCTTCGCTGATTCCGATGCCTACGATTGCGGCAATTCTCTTTATGGTGGCATACAATATGTGCGGCTACAGAGAGTTTATAAAGCTGGTTAAGAGAGCACCTAAGAGCGACGTGCTTGTATTGGTTGCAACCTTTATTCTTACAATAGTATTTGACCTTGTAGTGGCTATTGAGGTTGGAATTATTATGGCTGCTATCCTCTTTATGAAGAGAATGTCAGATACGGCTGAGATTAAAGGCTGGAAATATATTGAGGATGAGGAAGATGACGCAGAGAGCATCAATTTAAGAAAAGTTCCGAAGAATACTCTTGTATATGAGATTACAGGTCCTATGTTCTTTGCGGCAGCAGACAAGTTTATGGAAATATCCCTGGATCCAAGCATCAATGTTATAATACTAAGAATGAGAAGCGTTCCTGCCATGGACGTCACGGCTCTCCATACATTAGAGAGTGTGCTTGAGACGTGCAAGAAGCATAATATTGTGCTTCTTATGTCGCATGTTCAGGAGCAGCCTATGTCTATGATGAAGCGGGCAGGCTTTGATAAGGCAGTAGGAGTTGAAAACTTCTGTGAAAATATTGATGCGGCTTTGGCAAGGGCAGAGAAAATATCATAGCCGGATGACGTGTGTTGATAAGAATACGCCCTTAAAATATAAGAATGGAGGAAATTAGAATGACAAAGATTGACATTATTTCAGGTTTTTTAGGTGCGGGAAAGACTACATTTATCAAAAAGCTTCTGAGTGAAGCACTTAAAGGCGAACAGGTAGTGCTTATCGAGAATGAATTTGGCGAGATAGGCATTGACGGAGGTTTCCTTAAGGATTCCGGTATTGAAATCCGCGAAATGAATTCAGGATGTATATGTTGTTCGCTTGTAGGAGATTTTGGTGCGTCTTTAAAAGAAGTAATTTCAAAATATTCTCCTGAAAGAATTATTATTGAGCCTTCAGGCGTCGGCAAGCTTTCCGATGTAATAAAAGCAGTGGAAGGTGTTATTGATGAGTGCGATGTTGTGCTTAACAGCACTGTAACGGTAGTTGACGGTTCAAAATGCAAAATGTATATGAAGAACTTCGGAGAGTTTTTTAACAATCAGGTAGCGAGTGCCGGAACTATTATTATGAGCAGAACTGATAAAATGTCAGACGAGAAAATCGGCGAGGTAACAGCAATGCTGAGAACTCTCAATAATACTGCATCCATAGTAACTACGCCTATTGATAAGCTGACAGGCTCTAAGGTTCTTGAACTTATGGAAAACGGTTCACATCTTGAGGAGGAACTTCTCCATGAGGTATTGGAAAGCCTTGAGGAGGAAGAAGAGCACGAGCATCATCACCACGAGCATGACCACCACCATCATGAAGAAGGTAAGGAGTGTTGCTGCGGACATGAGCACGAGCATGAGCATCACCACCATGAGGAAGGCGAAGAGTGCTGCTGCGGACATGACCACGAGCATGAACATCACCACCATGAGGAAGGTAAGGAGTGTTGCTGCGGACATGACCACGAGCATGAACATCACCACCATGAGGAAGGTGAGGAGTGCAGTTGCGGACATCATCATCACCATCACCATGCAGATGAGGTGTTTACAAGCTGGGGAAGAGAAACAAGCAGAAGTTATGAAAAATCAGAGCTTCAGGCTATTCTTGATAAACTGGCAAATACAGAGGAATATGGCGTAATCTTAAGAAGCAAGGGTATGATAAAGCAGGCCGACAGTGACAGGTGGTTTTATTTTGACCTTGTACCGGGCGAGATAGAGATAAGGGAAGGCGAGCCTGAGTTTACGGGAAAACTCTGCGTTATCGGTTCAAAACTTGATGAAGAGAAGCTGGCTGAGCTTTTTAGATTGGTTTAGTATAAAAGATGCTTAATCCCCGCCGTAAAAGCGGGGATTTGTATCAGGAAGAAAGGATGTATAGGAAATATGGACGAGAAAATACCGGTATATTTTATAAATGGCTTTCTTGAAGCAGGAAAAACGAATTTTATCAACTTTACGGTCGGACAGGATTATTTTTCCATAAAGGGCACTACCCTTCTCATAGTATGTGAAGAGGGGCTTGAAGAGTATGATGAGAAATTCTTAAAAAAGCATAAGACAGTGCTAGAACTTGTAGAAAACGAGGAGGATTTGACAGAAGACCTTATAAAGGACATGGTGATAAAGCACAGACCGTCAAGAATTATTGTTGAGTACAACGGAATGTGGAGAATGGCGTCATTCCCGCTTCTTCCGTATTTTGAAGTAGAGCAGCAGATTACCATAGTGGATGGCAATACATTTACAAATTATTTTGCTAATATGAAGTCGCTGTTTGCCGAAATGGTAAGAAATTCCGAACTTGTGCTTGTAAACCGATGTGACGCCATAGAGGATTACTCTTCGTCAAGACGCGCCATAAAGGCTCTTGCGACAAGGGCAGAGGTTGTGTTTGAAAATGTTCACGGCGAGGAGATTGATTTTTCTGGCGAGGATTTGCCATATGATTATAATGCACCTGTTATAGAAATAAGCGATGAAAATTACGGAATATGGTTCTTTGACGCACTCGACCACAGAGAAAGATACGAGGGAAAGACTGTATTGATAAAGGGAATGGTGCTTATGGCACCCGATATGCCAAAGCACACGTTTATTCCGGGCAGAATGGCTATGACCTGCTGTGCAGATGACATATCATTCTTAGGATTTCTGTGCAAATATCAACGCTCAGATACGCTTACAAACAGACAATGGGTAAGCGTAAAGGCAACAGTAACTTATTCTTATCAAAAGGATTACGGCGGAGTTGGCCCGGTACTAAGTGCCATTGAAGTGACAGGCGCAAAGCCGGCGGATGTAGAAGTGCTTAATTTTAATTGATGTAATTGGACATTAGAAATATTATACGATATATGTATTTTAACTAAAAATGTACCTATAGATGCGGATACACCCTGGGCAGGGTAAACAGCACCTCCATCTGAAAGCATGGACGTGGAAATTCATCATAAAGCAGCGTACAATCCGTACTGAATCCGCACTTAAAGCTGTTTCCGACCGAATACATCATATCTTCATTGAGAGTGGCAGTGCTGCCGCTCTCAGTTTTTTCCCACGGGGAAGTTCCGTTTATTATTTCGCCGCATATGTGGTAATATCCCTCATATACAAGCTGTGAATTATATTCATAGCTTACATACATTTCAACCGGTTTCTTTATATCTGCACCCATAGCTGAAAACAGCCTCTGAACCTCCTGTGAAATTCCTGTAACTGCAAGTTCAAAATTGTGTGTGTCGTCATTTGGGTCACTGTCGAATATTGTCTGCTCGTTAGCATAATAAGTCTTATTAGCTTCAGGCTTTACCTGAATGGTATAATCTCCAAGTTCAAATATCATGGCGTTTTTTGTTCCTTTTCCTGTTCTTAGATAGCATAAATAAAATCTTTGTGACTATTTTACACTATTTGAATAAAAAAAGAAAGATGGCAAAGAATAATAAAAGTTAAAGCTGACGGTTAGGATGGAGATTTGTATGGGAGAGATATTGTCAAAATCAATAGATGAAAATTCAAAGCTTCTGAAGAAAAAATTGAGAGTGGATGAGAATTTTGATGTAATATACAGGGAACTTGATGCGGGCGGAAGACGAATAGGATTTTTCTTTATAGACGGTTTCTGTAAGGATGATCTGATGCAAAAACTTCTTCAATATCTTATCGGATTAAAGCCGGAGGATATTCCGGATAATATCGATGAATTCAGTGAAAAATGTATGCCACATGTTGAGGTTGATATACTTTATGATGCAGAAAGCGTGGTATCAAATGTCCTTATGGGTGTCACATGTTTTCTTGTGGACGGAATAGAAGGCTCAGTGGCACTTGATACAAGAACATATCCTATGAGAAGTGTTGACGAGCCGTGGAAGGACAGAGTGCTGCGAGGTTCAAGGGATGGTTTTGTGGAAACCATTGTAATGAATACGGCACTCATAAGAAGGCGTATCAGAGATGAACGCCTGAGGGTTGAGATGACAAATGTGGGAACACGCTCAAAGACGGATATAGCCATAGTTTACCTTGAAGATAAGGTGGACAAAACATTTCTTAAAAACCTAAAAAAACGTATTGACAACATCAAAGTGGAATCACTTACGATGAATATTGAAAGTTTTGCAGAGTGTTTGCTTGACGCAAAATATATCAATCCTTTTCCAAAGTTTAAGTTTACGGAAAGACCCGATACGGCGGCCAGTGCCATATATGAGGGAAATATTATTATAATAGTGGATAATGCACCATCGGCTATAATTCTTCCTACGTCCGTATTTGATATTTTGGAAGAAGCAGATGATTATTATTTCCCGCCTGTGATCGGAATATATCTGAAAATGTCAAGATATCTGCTGACATTTGTATCTTTTGCACTAACGCCCTTCTGGCTTGTGCTTATCAAAAATCCGTCAATGGTGCCGGATTGGCTGTCCTTTGTGCTTATAACTGATGAGATAACCGTTCCCGTAATTTTACAGCTTCTTATGCTGGAGATAGGTATAGACGGACTGAAGCTTGCAGCCGTAAATACGCCAAGCATGCTTTCCACACCTTTAAGTATTGTTGCCGGTATTGTTGTGGGAGAGTATGCGGTAAGCTCAGGCTGGTTTAATTCGGAAGCACTTCTCTATATGGCGATAGTAACTGTGGCAAATTACGGTCAGGCAAGCTTTGAGTTTGGATATGCCCTAAAAATTATGCGAATTATTACGCTTATACTGACATGGTTTATCGGTATATGGGGATTTTTGGCGGGAACAGCTCTTTTGGTTCTTTCTATCTGCTTTAACAAAACTTTGTCAGGAAAGAGCTATATTTACCCGATTTTTCCTTTTAACGGAAGAAAACTTGTGAGAAAACTGTTCAGAATACGGCTCCCTCACGAAAATTAGTGTGGAAAAGCACTCTTTCTTATGTTATAATATTTAGCATTGTGAGTATATGCAAAAAAGAAAGAAAGTACGTAATTATGAAAAGAAAGCTGAATATAGACGAGATAGCATTTATAGCTATGATTTTAGGCGTGTCGGTTGTGACGCTTGGCATAAAACTTTATTCAAAAACTATGTTTAAGGGACATATGGTTTATGAAATGTCATCAGAAAGCAGTAAAAAAGACAATATACTGATTCCGGTTAACGCTACGACTTCTTTAGATGTGACGAAGCTTGAAAGTAATGAGGCTTCAGAGACAGAAAGCACAAGGCAGTATGAAATTGTTGCCGATATTGAAAAGATAGTTGTTCCGTATGACGATAAAGAAGATGCACTTGGTTACAGAAAGCCTGAGGCAGAGCCTGAAACGGAGGTAAAGGTTACCGAAAAACCGACAGTTTCCTCGATTCAAAGTACCGAAAAGGATACACAAAAAAGGACATTTAAGGCAGAAGTTCCTTTGTATGATAATGACGGAAATATAATATATCAGGCAAAAAAGACGGATGATTCGTCAGATGTTAATATATCGGATATTGTGACCCCCAAAAATAAAGTCAGGGTAGTAATTGAAGGCAATACTTCCAATACATACCTTGACGGCTACATATTGGAAACCAAAACCGTGGGACTTAGAAATACTAAAGTCATAACGAAGCTTGTGGTAACTGACGATACGAAGGACAGTGACGGTTCTGACAGTAATGGGACTGATGTGACAGGTTCGTCCGCATCGCAAAATGTTACAAAAACTTCAGACGGGAATGATTCAGGTACGGAATCTGCTGATAAAACTGAGGCGTCATCTGATAAAAATACCGAGAATACCGCTTCTTCCAAAGAAAGTACTTCAACTGCATCAGACACCGCAACAGGTACATACGGTAAAGATACCGGGGCACAGACAGGTGAAGAAACACAGAGTTTTGAAACCATGGCAAATGAAATCGTTACTAAAGAAAGCCAATATTCCGGTATTCAGGAATCAGAGCAGGGCGAATATGTTATATATACCCTTTCTGCCGTGACAAAAACTGTAACGGTTGACGGATGGTATACCGAAAATGGCGACAAATACTACTATTACAATGAAAATAACTATGCCACGGGCTATATGGATATAGGCGGCTTTAAGTATTATTTCAATAAGGTGGGCAAGCTTTGCTCTAAAGTAGGAATAGACGTGTCTGTATATCAGGGTAATATAGATTGGGCAAAGGTTGCGGCGTCCGGAGTTGAGTTTGCCATAATAAGAGCATGCGTGAGAGGTTATCAGTATGCAAAACTGTCAAAGGACAGCAACTTTGACGCAAATGTAAAGGGTGCTCTGGCAAACGGACTTAAGGTGGGTGCATATGTATTTTCACAGGCAACTACCGAAGCAGAGGCAATAGAAGAAGCCAGCCTTATAATCACAATGTGCAAAAATTATAATATAACGGGTCCCCTTGTCATTGATGTTGAGGAAGTTAACAGCAGTATAGCAAGACAGAATAAGATATCAAAAGAGACAAGGACAAATATCATAAAAATATTTGAACAGATGGTAAGAGATGCGGGATATACTCCTATGCTCTATACAGGAGAGTCATGGCTTTCAACCTCAATAGACAGTGAAAGACTTGATACCATGGACTTCTGGATTGCAAAATGGTCAACAAATCTTCCTAAATGCCGTTATAATATATGGCAGTATTCAGCAACAGGAAGAGTGGACGGAATCACCGGGGATGTGGATTTAGATATATGGATAACAGAATAAAAAATAGGAGTTCAAACAACAAACAAAGTCCGCGGCATTGCCGCGGACTTTGTTTGTTGTTTGAGATTGAGAGATTATTTAAATCTTTCAATCTGTGAATTTATAAGTTCTATATCATCAAAGTAGTTGATTCTCATGGCACCCTTAACTTCTGAAAGAGTTTTGGCTGCTACTTCTCTTGCAGCGTCGCTTCCCTTTTTGAGTACCTCGTATACATAAGG
Organism: uncultured Eubacterium sp.; assembly: GCA_945920185.1. Taxonomy (GTDB): domain Bacteria; phylum Bacillota; class Clostridia; order Lachnospirales; family Lachnospiraceae; genus CAMEJP01. The sequence goes on from CAMEJP010000012.1 coordinate 20,650, forward strand.
AATATCCTTCTCAAATTCCTTACGGCGGTTTCTGATAGGTTCAAGTTCAGCCTGAAGCACGTTGTTTAAGAATTTCTTAACCTTAACGTCACCAAGACCTCCGCGTGAATAGTGTTCTTTTAATTCGTCAAGATTGTTGTACTCAGGAAGGAAATCCTCAAATGAGTGTTCGTTGCAGAAAGCGTCAAGGTATGTAAATACCGAATTGCCTTCTACCTGTCCCGGATCTTCTACACGAAGGTGATTCGGGTCTGTGTACATTCCCATAATCTTTTTTTTGACGTCATCAGGAGTGTCAGACAGGTATATACAGTTTCCGAGTGATTTGCTCATTTTGGCTTTGCCGTCAGTTCCCGGAAGACGCAGGCACGATTTGTTTGACGGTATCATAGCTTCCGGTTCAACAAGCACGTCATCATATATGGAGTTGAAACGTCTTACGATTTCACGTGTCTGCTCTATCATAGGCAACTGATCCTCTCCGACAGGAACATGTGTTGCCTTAAATGCGGTTATGTCGGAAGCCTGACTTATAGGATATGTAAAGAATCCCACAGGTATGCTTGCCTCAAAATTACGCATTTGTATTTCTGACTTTACCGTAGGATTTCTCTGAAGTCTTGATACTGTTACAAGGTTCATGTAATAAAATGTCAGCTCAGTAAGCTCGGCAATCTGCGACTGTATGAACAGTGTGGATTTTGCAGGATCAAGCCCGCAGGATAAGTAATCCAGTGCAACTTCAATGATATTTTCCCTGACCTTTTCAGGGTTGTCGGCATTGTCAGTAAGTGCCTGTGCATCCGCAATCATAATAAATGTTTTATCGAAATCTCCTGAATTCTGGAGTTCAACACGTCTTTTAAGTGAACCTACATAGTGACCCACATGAAGCCTTCCGGTCGGTCTGTCGCCGGTAAGAATAATCTTTTTACTGCTTTCCATAGTTACCTCACATTCAAAGCATAACGACATTACAAATTTGTGTGCGTTACGCAAAATTCATATGTAAATAATAGTATAGTTTTGCGGTTTTGTAAAGTAAAAAAGTTAAAAATGGCATACTTGATAAGATTGCATAATTAGTGTATAATTAGAAAAGTTAATTTAATGAAAACGGAGGCTGCTATGGATACAAATAAAAAACTGGAAATGTTGTCAAGACTTGACGCTATCTACGAGGAGGCTGTCAAGGAAAATGAAAAGGTAAAAGTTCAGGACGTTATAAATGCACATCTTGACGAATTTGCAAAAGAGTACGGAGTGGAGCCGGTCGATATATTTATAGATTATATGGACCATGTGGCACGCGAGAGCAAGAAGATGGCATCCGCTAACGGAGAGGAAAGACAGATAGACATAGATTTCAATAATCTTGATAATATAAAACTTTAATGATGAAAGGATGCATATATGGCAGGTTCAATATACGGAAAGCTGTTTAGAATATCTACATGGGGAGAGTCACATGGAAAGGGTATAGGTGTCGTGGTGGACGGATGCCCGGCGGGACTGAGTCTTTGTGAGGAAGATATTCAGAAATATCTTGACAGGAGAAAACCGGGTCAGTCAAAATTTACCACCCAGAGACAGGAAGATGATGCCGTTGAGATACTTTCGGGAGTTTTTGAAGGTAAAACAACGGGAACACCCATATCGATGGTTGTATATAACAAGACTCAGCGCTCGCAGGATTACAGCGAGATAGCAGGCTATTACAGACCGGGACATGCTGATTACACATTTGACGAGAAATACGGCTTCAGGGATTACAGAGGCGGAGGACGCTCGTCAGGACGTGAAACCATAGGCAGGGTAGCGGCAGGAGCCATAGCCATGAAGCTGCTTGAAAGCCTTGGCATAGAGGTAAATGCCTATGCAAAGAGCGTAGGACCCGTTGAGATAGATTATTCCCGCTTTGATATAAATGAGCGGGCTAACAATCCGTTTGCAATGCCCGACAGTGAAGCTGCGGCAAGAGTAAGCGAGTATGCTTCGCAAAAGATGAAAGAATGTGATTCTGTCGGCGGTGTTATAGAATGCACAGTTGACGGGATGATGACAGGCATAGGAGAACCCGTATTTGACAAGCTCGACGCATCTTTGGCAAAAGCCATACTCTCTATCGGAGCGGTCAAAGGCTTTGAGATAGGTGCCGGTTTTGAGGCAGCAAAGATGTGTGGCAGCGAGGACAATGATTCCTTTTATTATGATGATGGCATCAAAAAACGCACCAATAATGCGGGAGGCAGTCTCGGCGGAATGTCAGACGGAAGCCGGATAGTGTTCCGTGCTGCAGTTAAGCCTACTCCATCCATTGCAAAACCGCAGATGACGGTAAATAAGTCTGATGAGAACATTGAAGTATCCATAAAGGGACGTCATGACCCTATGATAGTTCCGAGAGCCGTGGTTGTGGTTGAAGCAATGACGGCGCTTACTTTGATAGATTTGATTTTGGAGAATATGACAGCAAGACTTGATAGGATTATAGAATTTTACAGATAAAGTTCAGGAATGAGGATTAATATGGCACTAAAAAACAAATTGGGCACTGAAATCAAGCACATTCTGAAAGCGGCTCTGACAGACGAGACAGACAGCCGTGAGGTCTATATGAAGGGCATAGACAACAGCTATTATTACGAGGGCTACATGACCTTTAAAACAGAAGATTTGTAAATAAAACAATACAGCAAGACACCGTTAAAAGCATGGCTTTAAAGGCTGTGCTTTTTTGTGTGTGAAAAAATATATTGACATCAATATATCGTTGTGATATAGTTTGAAAGTCGAAATATTTTTATTTAAAACAAAAAGACATTCAAAATAGTTTAATTTAAAAGGAAATAACAATGACTGGTAAGATAATAGGTACGGGTTCATATATTCCGGATACCCGATGGGATAACAATGTACTTGCAGGTATGATGGATACCTCTGATGAATGGATTAGAGAAAGAACCGGTATAGTGAGCAGACATATTGCAGATAAGTCTACAGTGTCGGAAATGGCATGTGAAGCAGCCAAAAAGGCTTTGGAAGATGCACATGAAAGTGATGACACATTTTCGGCAGATGATATAGATGTCATTATAGTATGTACTTTGGCATCAGATGTGTTACTTCCTGCTGTGTCATGCCTTGTCGCAGAAAAAATAGGTGCGTCAAAGGCATTTTGCTATGACCTTAATGCGGCATGTTCCGGATTTCTTTTCGCTTATAACACCTGCGTGTCATATATGAACAGCGGATTGGTAAAGAATGCTTTGATTATAGGTGCAGAAAAGCTCAGCGATCAGGTTGACTGGAGCGACAGAGGAACAGCAATACTTTTCGGAGACGGAGCAGGAGCAGCCATAGTGAAAGCTACAGACGGCAACGCCCATATGGTTATGCATTCCGACGGTAGCAGATACGACGCATTGACACTTTTGACCGGCAAAAAAATGTATATGGACGGGCAGAAAGTATTCCGCTTTGCATTAAAATCAGTGCCTGAGGTTATAGAAGAACTTCTGCTTGGCGCAGATATGAAAAAGTCAGACGTGGATATGTATGTTCTTCATCAGGCAAACAAAAGAATCATCGAAGGCGTGGCAAAAAGGCTTGGAGAGGATATGGAAAAATTCCCTATGAATCTTTCCGAGTACGGAAACACTTCATCCGCAAGCATACCTATACTGCTTGATGAGCTCAAAAGAGGCGGTGCAATTAGGTCGGGCATGAATATAGTCATGGCAGGCTTCGGAGCCGGACTTTCGTGGGGTGCAGCCACCATCACGGTCTAGTGCTTTAACGGTATGGTAATCACTGGTAAAACCAGATTACATAAAAAATAATATTAAAAAAGAAAATGGAGGAAAAGAGAAAAATATTCTCCTTACAGAAAATATTTTTCTCCCCGAGTTTGTGTCGAAGCGTCACAAACATCGGTCAATCGCATATGCAAATCTGAAATTAGCGGTGCGAACCTGCGCTAACGCTTCGGAATGGAGGAATTATGTTAGAGAAAATTCAGGAATTAGTTTCAGAAGGTTTAGGAGTAGCTGCAAGCGAGGTACAGCCACAGGCAAGCTTCAAGGATGATTTGGGAGCAGATTCACTTGATCTTTTCCAGCTTGTTATGTCACTTGAAGAGGAATTTGGCGTTGAAATACCATCTGAGGACTTAGAGAAGCTCTCAACAGTTCAGGACGTTATGGATTATATTGAAGCACATAAGTAGGAGTGAATGAGTTGAAAACAGATATAACAAGGTTACTTAACATAGAGTATCCGATAATTCAGGGAGGCATGGCATGGGTAGCCGAATGGCATCTTGCCAGTGCCGTATCAAATGCAGGCGGTCTTGGAATAATAGGTGCTGCCAATGCACCGGCAGAATGGGTAAGAGACCAGATAAGGAAGGCTAAGGAAGTTACGGATAAGCCTTTCGGTGTCAACATCATGCTCATGAGCCCTCATGCCGACGAAGTCGCAAAGGTTGTGGCAGAGGAAGGCGTCAAGGTAGTTACTACCGGAGCAGGTAATCCTGAAAAGTATATGGAAATGTGGAAGAACGCAGGTATAAAGGTAATACCTGTCGTGGCTTCTGTTGCCATGGCAAAGAGAATGGAAAAAATGGGTGCTGACGCTGTAGTTGCGGAAGGTACTGAATCAGGCGGACATATCGGCGAGACAACCACATTGGTGCTTGTTCCGCAGGTGTGTGATGCAGTGAACATACCTGTTATAGCAGCAGGCGGAATTGCAGACGGAAGAGGACTTGCAGCAGCCATGATGCTTGGAGCAAAAGGCGTTCAGATAGGTACGCATTTTGTCGTTACAAAAGAATCAATTGTTCATCAGAATTATAAGGACTGCATATTGAAGGCAAAAGATATTGATACCAGAGTGTGCGGAAGAAGTACAGGCCATCCTGTAAGAAGCATAAGAAATGACATGACAAGAGAATATCTCAAAAAAGAAGCAGAGGGTGCCAGCTTTGAAGAACTTGAAATGCTTACTCTCGGCGGCTTAAAAAGAGCCGTTATAGACGGCGATACAAAGACAGGAAGCCTTATGGCAGGTCAAAGTGCAGGTCTTGTAAACAATGAGTATACCTGTGAGGAATTTATCAAAAAAACAATGGAACAGGCAGAAAAGCTTCTCGGAAAGTGTGACATCAATGAGTAAGACGGCATTTATCTACCCGGGACAGGGCGCACAGGAATGTTTTATGGGAAAAGATTTCTATGATAACTGTGATGTGTCAAGACAGGTATATGATATGGCAGATGATATTCTTGATATAAGCGTTAAGGACATCTGTTTTACTGAAAATGAAATTATCAACGAGACAGCTTATACCCAGCCGGCACTTGTAACCACATGTCTTGCCATTACGGCAGAGTTAAACAGACAGGGAATATACCCGGATGTTACTGCAGGACTCAGCCTTGGCGAGTATGCGGCAATAGCGGCTGCAGGTGGTATGACATATAAAGCTGCCATAAAGACGGTAAGAGCCAGAGGAATATACATGCAGGAAGCGGTTCCGTCAGGAAAGGGCAGTATGGCGGCAGTTCTCGGTATGACAGGCGAGCAGATTGAAAATGTCATAAAGGACATAGAGGACGTGTATATAGCCAATTATAACTGTCCGGGACAGCTTGTCATCACGGGTATGAAGGATGCTGTTTTAAAGGCAGGAGAAGCCCTTACGGCAAACGGAGCAAAGAGAGTTGTCGCACTCAATGTAAGCGGCCCGTTTCATTCACCATTTCTTGAGGAAGCAGGAAAGAAACTTGAACCTCACATTACAGACATACAGGAGCTTGAAGTTCCGTATGTGGCAAATGTTACAGGTGATTATGTCAGAAGCGCAACACTTATAAAGGAATATCTTGTAAAGCAGGTATCTTCATCCGTGAGATGGGAACAGAGTGTTCGTACAATGATAGCAGACGGTGTGGACACATTTGTTGAAATAGGTCCGGGAAAAACTCTTGCAGGCTTTATGAAAAGAATAGACAGAAATGTTGCGGTTTACAATGTCAGCAAGGTAAGTGACATTGAGGCACTGAAAGAAGCAAAATTATAGCCGGATACAGGCATTACGCATGTAATCGGTTTCATATTTGGAATGGAGAATGGTACAGGATATGTTAAAGGATAAGATAGCACTTGTTACCGGAGCCACAAAGGGAATAGGAAGGCAGATTGCGCTTACCCTTGCCGGTGAAGGCGCATATGTCTATGTCAACTACAGAGGAAGCATAGAAAAGGCACAGGATACCGTAGAGGCGATAAAGGCAAACGGCGGAAATTGTGAAGCCATATGCTTTGATGTGGCAAGCGAATCAGAAACTAAGGAAGCCATAGAAAGTATAGTGAAAAAGGAAGGAAGGCTTGATATTCTCGTAAACAATGCGGGCATTACAAGAGATAACCTTATTATGAGAATGTCTGAGGAGGATTTTGAAGCCGTACTTGACACTAATCTCTTAGGAGTATTTCATACCGTGAAATTTGCGAGCCGTTACATGATGAAAGCAAGAAGCGGCAGAATCATAAATATTTCTTCGGTATCAGGAATACTTGGAAATGCAGGACAGTCAAATTATGCCGCCGCAAAAGCAGGAATAATAGGACTGACAAAATCTATGGCAAGGGAGCTTTCTTCACGCAACATAACAGTTAATGCCATAGCACCCGGTTTTATAGAAACCGATATGACAAATGTGTTAAGTGAAGAAGTAAAAAATGCAGCCATAAGCAAAATACCGTTGGGACATTTCGGAAACGTAGATGATATAGCAAATATGGCAGCTTATCTGGCGTCAGACAAGGCAGGATACATTACAGGACAGGTAATATGCGTTGACGGCGGTATGGCTATGTAAAAGGAAGGTAAGAATGAAAAGACGAGTTGTTATTACAGGTATGGGTGCTGTCACACCTATCGGAAATTCAGTAGAGGAATTCTGGAGCGCTGTTAAGCAGGGTAAGACAGGTATCGGAGAGATTACTACATTTGACACCACGGATTACAAGGTAAAAATAGCGGCTGAGGTTAAAGGTTTTGACCCTAAACAGCATATGGATTTCAAGGTTGCAAAACGTATGGAAAAGTTTTCACAGTATGCCGTGGCTGCTGCTTTGGAGGCTTTTAAGGATTCCGGTCTTGATATGTCACAGGAAGACGCTTACAGAGTCGGCGTATGTATAGGTTCAGGTATAGGCGGACTCGGAATTATGGAAAGTGAACATGAGAAGATAATAACGAAAGGCCCTGCAAGGGTTAATCCTCTTCTCATACCGCTTATGATTTCAAATATGGCGTCAGGAAACGTGTCAATCGTTCTTGGACTTAAGGGAAAGTGTACAAATGTTGTTACGGCATGTGCTACAGGTTCACATTCAATAGGCGATGCGTTCAGAGCCATACAGTACGGTGACGCAGACGTTATGTTTGCAGGAGGAACAGAAAGCTCTATAACTCCTGTTGCAATAGCCGGTTTTTCAAATCTTACGGCTCTTACTACCGAAACAGATGTTACAAGAGCTTCGATACCGTTTGACAAAGACAGAAGCGGTTTTGTAATAGGCGAAGGTTCGGGCGTGCTGGTACTTGAAGAACTTGAGCATGCAAAGAAGCGTGGAGCTCATATATATGCAGAAATTGTGGGATATGGTGCTACAAGCGACGCTTACCACATCACTTCTCCGGCAGAGGACGGAGACGGTGCAGCCATGTCAATGACGCTTGCGATGAAGGAAGCAGGCGTTGGTACGGGCGATATAAATTATATCAATGCTCACGGAACAAGCACGCATCATAATGATTTGTTTGAGACAAGAGCCATTAAGAAGGCATTTGGCGAAGACGCATATAAGCTGCATATCAATTCAACAAAGTCCATGATAGGTCATCTTTTGGGTGCGGCAGGCGCAGTTGAGTGTATCGTATGTGTTAAGTCCATTATGGAAAATTATATACATCAGACTGTGGGAACAGTGGAATGTGAAGAAGAATGCGACCTTGATTATACACTTGGAAAAGGTGTGAATACTGAGGTTAATTATGCACTGAGCAACTCACTGGGTTTTGGCGGTCACAATGCAACACTGCTTCTTGCTAAGTACGCAGAAAAGGAGTAAACAATGGAATATAGCAAGCTTTTGGAACTCATAAAGACAATTTCGGAGTCTAACATAACCAACTTTGAGTATGAAGAAGGAAATATGAAGCTGGTAATGTCATCAGGCGAAATCAGGGAATGTACTTCAGATGATGCCGGAAGAAGCAAAAAGAACACCGTTGGGACATGTACGCCTAAAGCAGAAAACAATGTGGAAACAAATGCTTCAAAAGACGACAGCGTAGGCGGTGAGACCGTAAATACAATTATTGCTGACGGTAACGCAAAGGTGGTAAAGTCACCGCTTGTAGGCACATTTTATTCAGCACCGAGTGAAGACGGAGAGCCTTTTGTATCAGTAGGCGATACCGTAAGCAAGGGTCAGACTCTTGCTATAGTTGAGGCTATGAAGCTTATGAATGACATAGAGTGTGAATATGACGGAATTGTAAAAGAGATATATGTGACAAACGGTGAAAGTGTAGAATACGGTCAGCCTTTGTTTGCAATATCATAACGCGGAGGCAGAAAAATGCTTGGAATTAAAGAGATAGAACAGATTATACCACACAGACATCCGTTTATACTGATAGATTACATAGAAGATTATGTTCCCGGCGAGTATGCAATCGGTTATAAGTGCGTAAGCTTCAGGGAAGAATTTTTCAGAGGTCATTTTCCGGAGGAACCGGTAATGCCGGGAGTTCTGACCATTGAGGCACTCGCGCAGACAGGAGCCGTGGCTATACTAAGCCTTCCTGAGAATAAAGGCAAGGTAGCCTATTTTGCCGGAATAGACAAATGTAAGTTCAAGGGCAAGGTTGTACCCGGAGACAAATTGAAACTTGAAACAAGAATTATAAAGAAAAAAGGACCTCTTGGTGTGGGCGAGGCGGTAGCCAGCGTTGACGGAAAAGTAGTGGCAAAGGCAGAGCTTACGTTTATGGTAGGATAATTGACGCTTCGGAATGTGAGGAAATCATGATAGACAAGATATTGATAGCAAATCGCGGAGAAATCGCAGTCAGAATAATAAGAGCGTGCAGGGAAATGGGAATTGGAACCGTGGCAGTATACTCTGAGGCGGACAAAGACGCACTTCACACGCAGCTTGCAGACGAGGCAGTGTGTATAGGTCCGGCACCGTCTAAGGACAGTTATCTCAATATGGAAAGCATAATCAGTGCGACCATAGTTACGGGAGCTAAGGCAATTCATCCAGGATTTGGTTTCCTTTCCGAGAATTACAAATTTGCCAAGCTGTGCGAGGAATGTAACATTATATTTATCGGTCCTCCGTCAGAGGTTATACGCAGTATGGGCAATAAGACAGAGGCAAGAAATACCATGATAAATGCGGGAGTACAGGTTATTCCCGGATATAACAGTCCGATAACAGGTGTTGAAGAAGCCTATGAGATAGCCGATACCCTTGGTTATCCCGTTATAGTCAAAGCTGCCTTGGGCGGCGGCGGAAAGGGTATGCGTACTGCTTATTCCAAAGATGAACTTGAAAATGCTTTTAATACGGCAAAGAAAGAAGCTAAGGCGGCTTTTGGCGATGACACTGTATATATGGAGCATTTTTTTGAACACCCGCGACATGTCGAATTTCAGATACTTGCAGACAGCTTTGGAAATGTAGTGCATCTTGGAGAGCGTGACTGCTCAATACAGCGAAACCATCAGAAATTCATTGAGGAAGCACCATGTATTCACATTGATGAAGCCCTCAGGGAAAAGATGGGCAGAGAAGCCGTAAAGGCTTGCCGTGCGGCAGGTTACACTAATGCCGGAACCATTGAATTTCTTCTGGAGGACGGCAAATTTTATTTTATGGAAATGAATACAAGAATACAGGTAGAGCACCCTGTGACAGAGTGGATTACGGGAATAGACCTTATAAAGGAGCAGATAAATATTGCTTCAGGTAAGCCTCTTGGCGTAAAACAGGAGGAAATTTCCATAAACGGTCATGCCATAGAATGCCGTATCAATGCGGAAAATCCGTCAAAGAATTTTGCACCTTGTCCTGGAAAGATTACGGATATGTATCTTCCGGGCGGCATGGGCGTCAGAATAGACACTGCGATATACAGCGGTTATGAAGTTCCGCCTTATTATGATTCAATGCTTGCCAAGCTCATTGTATATGCAAATGACCGAAGCGAGGCTTTAAAGAAAATGAGAAGTGCTCTCGGAGAGGTAATTATCGAGGGTATTGACACAAATGTTGATTATCTTTATGACATTGTGAGTGATATGATATCAGGCTCATAGAATTGGAGATTGTTGAATGAAGCTAGGTAATCTTTTTAAGAAAAATCAAGGCACTGATACTGCGGTATCCGGACATAATATGCCGGAAGTTCCGGAAGGACTTATGAGAAAATGTAATATGTGTAAAGCACCTATTCTTACTGACGAGGTTGTTGAAAACAATTACATCTGTCCGAAGTGTAAAGGATATTTCAGGATGACTGCGTACAAAAGGATATCCATGGTTACGGAGGCAGAGACCTTTGAAGAGTGGAATACGGGTCTTAATACAGCCAATCCCCTGAATTATAAAGGTTATCCTGAAAAGGTAAAGGCACTTAAGCAAAAGACAGGCCTTGACGAGGCAGTAGTTACGGGCAGTGCATACATAGGAGCCAACAAGGTGGCATTATGCGTATGCGACGGAAGGTTTATGATGGCAAGCATGGGTTATGTGGTGGGCGAAAAGATTACAAGAACCGTGGAGAGGGCTACAAAAGAAAAGCTTCCTGTCATTATATTTACATGCTCGGGAGGTGCAAGAATGCAGGAGGGAATGGTTTCCCTTATGCAGATGGCAAAGACCTCCGCAGCACTAAAGCGTCACAGTGACGAGGGCAATCTGTCCGTATGTGTTCTTACGGATCCTACCACGGGAGGAGTTACAGCAAGCTTTGCGATGCTTGGTGACATTATACTGGCTGAACCGAATGCCCTTGTAGGCTTTGCAGGACCGAGAGTTATAGAACAGACCATAGGAGAGAAGCTCCCCGAGGGCTTTCAGCGTTCTGAATTTTTGCAAAGTCACGGCTTTGTGGATGCCATTGTAAAAAGAGAGGATATGAAAGAAACATTAAAGCATATTCTTGACATTCACAGGATTAGCAGTGTCAGCTTTTCGGAAAAAACACTTCCTAAATATGAAAGCAGTAATGACATAACGCCTTGGGAAAGAGTAATGCTGTCCAGAAAAAAGGACAGACCGGTTGGCGTTGAATATATAGAAGAGATGTTTGACGGATTCGTGGAATTTCACGGAGACAGACATGATAAGGACGATAATGCCATTGTCGGAGGAATCGCATTGTTCAAGGGAAGACCGGTTACCGTCATAGCACAGTGCAAGGGAAAGAATACTAAAGAAAATGTAATGAGAAACTTCGGAATGCCGTCACCTCAGGGCTACCGAAAAGCTTTAAGACTTATGAAGCAGGCAGAAAAATTCCACAGACCTGTTATATGTTTTGTGGATACACCGGGAGCATTTTGCGGCATAGAAGCCGAGGAAAAGGGACAGGGAGAAGCCATAGCAAGAAATCTTTATGAAATGTCAACCTTAAAGACTCCTGTATTTTCCGTTGTCATCGGAGAAGGCGGGAGCGGAGGCGCACTTGCGATGGCTGTGGCAAATGAAGTATGGATGCTGGAAAATTCCGTGTATTCAATACTTTCACCGGAAGGCTATGCCTCTATACTCTGGAAGGACAGCTCGCTTGCAAGCGATGCCGCACAGATAATGAAAATGTCCGCTGCCGAACTTTTAGAGCTTGGAATCATAGACGGCATAATACCGGAGCCGGAACATTTAAACAAAGATAATCTGAAGCAGGTAACAAAGTATCTTAGTATGGCAATAGAAAACTTCATATCTAAATATGACAAATATACCGGATGCGAGGCGGCGGAACACAGATATGAGAGATTCAGACATATGTAATTTTTATGAGCAGATTTACGCTAACACTTCGGAAAGGAGATATATATGGCATATTCACCACTGATTATAGGTGATAAAACAGCAGATATTCCCATAGTACAGGGAGGAATGGGAATAGGAGTAAGTCTTGGAAATCTTGCCGGACATGTAGCTTTAGCCGGCGGAGTGGGCATAATATCCACTGCCCAGATTGGATATAAAGAGGCGGACTTTGAAAGTAACCCTCACAGTGCCAATCTGACAGCTATCGAAAAGGAATTTAAAAAGGCAAGAGAAATATCTCCTGACGGCATAATAGGCTTTAATATTATGATGGCATTAAGCCATTACGAAGAATATGTAAAAAAGGCATGTCAGGTCGGTGCGGACATAATCATATCAGGAGCAGGACTTCCTACGGAGCTTCCTGAGTATGTCAAAGGCTGCGATACAAAAATAGCACCTATTGTCTCAAGCGACAGAGCTGCCAAAATACTTCTTAAAATGTGGGACAGAAGGTATAACCGTACAGCCGATATGGTTGTTATAGAAGGACCTAAGGCAGGCGGACATCTGGGATTTTCAAAAGAAGAACTGGATACCGTAACTGATGAAACATTTTCTGAAGAGATAAAAAGAATTATAGCTACGGTAAATGAGTACGGCGATAAGTACGGTGTTCACATACCGGTAGTCTTGGCAGGAGGAATAAGCGGACCTTATGAGGTTAAAAAAGCATTTGACCTCGGAGCATCCGGAGTACAGGTGGCAAGCAGATTTGTGGCAAGCTACGAGTGCGATGCCCACATAAACTTCAAAAATAAGTACATAAATTCTTCAAAGGAAGACATAATGATTATTAAAAGTCCCGTGGGAATGCCCGGAAGAGCCATTGCGAATGAATTTGCAAGAAAAGTCATGGCGGGCGGAAAGGAAACCGTAACAAAATGCTTTGGATGTCTTAAGAAGTGTAATCCGAAAGAAATACCATACTGCATAACAAAAGCACTTATCACATCCGTAAGCGGGGATACGGAAAACGGACTTGTATTTTGCGGAGCGGATACTTATAAGATAAATAGTATTGAAAATGTAAAAACGATTATTGATTATTTGATGAATTAGTGTATAATTATCATATAATTTTAAAGACAAGGAGTAATACTATTGGAAGGCTATGATCTAATCAATGATATTTTGGTAAGACTGTTCCATGATATATTGGAGTTGGAAGAGTGCGCCATTATCTCAGGAGAATTTTCAAATATGACAGTAAATGATATGCATATCGTTGAGGCTATCGGTACGGGCGAAGGAAAAAATATGTCATCCATAGCTAAAGCCCTTGGCATAACGGTAGGTTCTCTTACTACCTCAATGAACGGATTGGTAAAGAAGTGCTATGCAGTAAGAGAAAGAAGCGAAGAAGACAGAAGGCTGGTGCTTGTTAAGCTTACTGATAAAGGCGTGCGTGCATACAATCAGCACAGTGCATTTCACGATGAACTTACCAGGGCAGCAATAGAATCCATAGATCCGGAAGAAATGCCGGTGCTTATTAAGGTGCTGTCAGGAGTTTCTGATTTCTTCAGGGAATTCAAGAAAAAATACGACAAAAAATAAAAAAGTTGTTGACAAATCAATTCCTATGATGTATAGTGATAAATGTGCTTGCGATGCAGGTACATTATGCGCGAGTGGCTCAGCGGTGGAGCATCTCCTTGCCAAGGAGAGGGTCGCGGGTTCGATTCCCGTCTCGCGCTTTTTTTATTGCCAAAAAGCAGTAATTATAGTAAGATGGTAATGATTATACAATTAGTAAAATTTTGTTGGGAGGACGGCAAAAATGATAGAGATTGATAATCTTGTGAAAATTTATAAGCTGAGTAAAAAGCAGATGGCTAAGGAAAAGCTTAAAGAAGGCAGAAAGGTCGCTGTAAACGGCGTATCCTTTAAGGCAGAAAAGGGAGAGATATTCGGACTGTTAGGTCCTAACGGCGCAGGTAAAACTACCACTTTAAGATGCATCTCCACACTTCTTAAACCGACAAGCGGTACCGTAAAGGTAGATTCTTATGATACGGTAACGCAGTCAAGAGAGGTCAGAGGTAAGATAGGATTTCTTACAAATGAGATTAATCTTGACCCGCAGTTCACACCAAAGTATATGTTTGATTTCTTCGGAAAGATGCACGGAGTGCCTGAAGATGTTATCGAAGAGAGAAGAAAAGAACTTTTTGACTACTTTGGCATAACAAGTTTTGAGGACAAGAAGGTATCGGAGCTTTCAACAGGCATGAAGCAGAAAGCCTCCATAGCGGTAAGTCTTGTACATGACCCTGAGATAGTTATATTTGACGAGCCTACCAGCGGTCTTGACATAATTACGGCAAGACAGGTTACGGATTATCTTAAAAAGCTTAGAGATAACGGAAAATCAGTAATTATCTCCACTCACATTATGTCTGAGGCAGAGAAGCTGTGCGACAGACTGGCAGTTATAATCAACGGTCAGAAGGTTGCAGAGGGCACCGTGGAAGAGATAAAGGCAAGTACGGGCGGCTCTGATTTGGAAGAAGCATTTTTCGTACTCTACAAAGAAAATGTGACAGAGGAGGTACAGTAAATGCAGGGCTTTAAGTTAATATTACAGAAAGAATTGACAAGAGTATTCAAGGATAAAAAAATGATATTTTCTCTTTTTATCCTTCCGGTTGTTCTGATAGTCGGAATATACGGACTTATGTTTGCACTCATAAGCTCGCAGGAAAATGACGTTAAGACTCATGCATCAAGCGTATATATCGTAAATGCCCCGGAGTCATTTAAAGCATTTATAGAAGCAGGCGACGAGCAAAATGTCATAGAATACCTTGACAGCGACGCACAGCTTGACGGCATTAAGGATGATATAAAGAACGGTGACAAAGAACTTCTTATAGTATTTCCTGAAAATTTTGCCGACGGTATAAAGGACGTTACAGGAAAGACAATTCCAGAAGTTCGGACATATTACAATCCGTCTGAAGATTATTCGGCGAATGCAAGAAACATGTATCTTGTATATCTTGAAAGCTACAGACAGGTACTTCTTTCAGAGAGAATAGGTGATTTGTCTAAGATAACAATGTTCGGAGTGGACGTATCCGATCCTGAGGCAGCAGAACTTTATGATGACGCTAAGGCTTCAGGAAAAATTCTCGGAATGTTAGTACCATACATCATAACAATTATGCTCTTTGCCGGAGCCATGGGTCTTGGCGTGGACACATTTACAGGCGAAAAGGAAAGAGGTACGATGTCAAGCCTCCTTATAACTCCGGTAAGCAGAATGTCGATAGCCATGGGAAAAATAGTATCGCTTATGATACTTTCGGTACTTTCGGCAGCTGCATATGTCTTATCCATGGTCATCATGATGCCACTTATGGCTTCTAAGGCAATGAGCGGCGAAGCTATATCTTCACTCAGCATAAAAATGACGCCTGTGCAGATTATTGAACTTGCACTCATCGTCATTGCACTTGTATATCTGTATGTAAGCATAGTTTCTTTGGTAGCGGTATTTGCAAAGACCAGCAAGGAAGCTTCCTCATACATTATGCCGGCATATATGCTTGTAATCGTGGTTGGCATGCTCACAATGTACGGAGAGGCTACAACTGACCTTCTTCCGTTTGCCATTCCTATATACAACGGACCTCTGGCAATCAAGGCTCTGTTCTCGCAAAGCCTTACACCTGTGCAATGCCTGCTTTCGGTTGCAAGCACATTGCTCGCTTCTTTCGTTGTGACATATTTGATAGCTAAAATGTTTAACAATGAAAAGATAATGGGTGCATAGCAAACATAGGAAATAAGCCAGGAAAGAGCAATTCCATTCTAAGCCGGAATTTAGTTTTGCAAATGACTAAAATGACCGGAATTGCAAATCTCAAGAAAAATAAAAAAACTTCTTGACTTTCAAAAAAGAATAGTATATACTATCTATTGTGCTTGCGGTGCATGCACAATAGATAGCAATATTCGCGCGAGTGGCTCAGCGGTGGAGCATCTCCTTGCCAAGGAGAGGGTCGCGGGTTCGATTCCCGTCTCGCGCTTTTAAAATCTCCTTTTACAGGAGATTTTTTTGTGTAATAGGAAAGCTCTTCGGATTTCCCATTACACAAAAAAGCACTCCGCAAGGATGCGCACTCAGGATACAGGCAGTAAAGCTTTCCTACAGTCGGCTTTGCTGCCTGTTTTTTTGCCGGTTTATATTGCAAATATGTAACAAAATGTAATATAATGTAGAAAATGGTGAAATGGAAAAAATGTATGAAGGTGACATAAGGAATCTATAGGTAAGGGCAAGTACAGATTATCGGACACATCTATTGTTATTATTGAGATGATGGAGAAACTAGATGAAAAATTGGAAGGAGAAAAATAATGTCAGTATTTAATGAAGATACCAGAGTAAAAATACCAGCTACAATCCAATTTTTAAGAATCGGATATAATTATCAGTCATTAAAAGCAGATGATATTGATATTGATTTTAACACCAAGATATTTGTAAACAGATTTAAACCAGCATTAGAGAAGATTAATGGTCGTGAATTTACATACGATGAAATCAAGATGATCATTAATGATATTCATGCTGTGATAAAAAATAATGATTTGGGAAGAGAATTTTACAACTGGCTTATTAATCCACTTGATAAGGTAAAACTTATTGATTTTGATAACATCGAAAACAATGATTTTGCAGTTGTTGATGAATTACCATTTTCTATTATTGAAGGAACAGAAGAAGGTTCTTTCAGGCCTGATATTAATGTTCTTATTAATGGTATGCCGCTTGCTTTTTTGGAAGTTAAAAAGCCAAACAATGACGGTGGAATCCAAAAAGAATTTGACCGAATGATTAATAAGAGATTAAAGAATCCTGATTATAGAAAGTTCTTCAATTTTATTCAGTTTGTTTCATTTTCTAACAATATGGAATATGAAGAGGCTGATAATGCAGAGGATGTAAAGGCGGGTTCGTTCTACACAACACCAAACGGACAGAATACAAGCTTTTCATTTTTTAGAGAAGATGATGATAGATACTTGATAAATTATCCATACATTGATATTTCTATGGATGAAATCAAAAAGGTCATGAAGGATTGTGGATATAATACAAAAGAAACAGATACACCAGAGTTTGCTGAAAATCTTAAGGCAACAACTCCTTGCAATAGCTTTATTACAAGTGTGTTTGATAAGGAAAGATTTATGTATTTCCTTCAATATGGAATTATGTTTATTGACGGAACAGTACCACAAAAACATATTATGCGTTATCCACAGTTTTTTGCCACAAGAAAGATTATTGAAAGATTAGAAGGTGGCGGCAAAGGCGGAATAATCTGGCATACCCAAGGTAGCGGTAAGACGGGGCTTGCAGCATTTTCTAATAGAGTTATCAGAGATTACTATGCCAAAAAGAATATCAATACAAGATTTTTCTTTGTGGTTGACCGTTTAGACCTTCTTACACAGGCCAGCACAGAGTTTAAGAACCGCGGATTAAATGTTGTAAACTGCAACAATAAGGCCGAGTTTACAAAGGAATTAAATAAAACCCTTTCAACTAATATTGATTCAAAATCTATCGGTGAGATTTGTGTTGTAAACATTCAGAAGTTTGAAGGTAAAATGCCAGAAGTAAAGAATGATTATGATGCAAATATCCAGCGAGTATTCTTTATTGACGAGGCACACCGTAGTTATTCATCAAAGGGTGAATTTTTCAAAAACTTGATGACTTGTGATGTGGACGGTGTATATATTGCCTTAACAGGAACACCACTTCTTTCTAAAAAGGAGCGTTCAAATCTTAAGTTTGGTGATTATATTCATAAGTATTTTTATGATAAATCTATTGCCGATGGATATACGCTCAGGATTAAAAAAGAATCTATTGATACAGTCGCTAAATCTGAAATTAAGAATAATCTTGAAATAGAAGACGGACATCTTGATGATAAAGCAGTTTTTGAATCGAATGATTATGTAGAGTGCTTAAGTAAGTTTGTAGAAAAGGATTTTATAAACTTTAGGCTTCAAAACTCTGATAATACAATCGGTGGCATGATTGTTTGTAGAACCAATCCACAGGCACGAAAAGTGCATGAATGGTTTGAGAAGAACTCAAAATTAAAGACAGGGCTTGTTATCACAGATATAAATGACCCAATGCAAAGTAAGATAAACAAGAATAATCAGCTTGATTTTAGAGATACATTATCACCTGATATTCTGATTGTAAACTTTATGCTTACAACAGGTTATGATGTAAAGCGTCTTAAAAAGATGTATTTACTCCGCGGACCACATGCACAAAGCTTGTTACAAACAATTTCCAGAGTAAATAGACCATATAAGTCACCGACTGGAAAAGTTTATAACTATGGCTATATCGTAGATTTTGTGGATATTGAGGACGAATATAATTCTACTATTGAATCATACATAAAGGAATTGGAAGCCGATCTTAATGAAAACGGAGAGGACGAAGGTTCTCTTGCTGGACTTGTTGTAGATAAGGACGATATTAATAGAAAATTTC
This sequence comes from uncultured Eubacterium sp., assembly GCA_945920185.1. Classification (GTDB taxonomy): domain Bacteria; phylum Bacillota; class Clostridia; order Lachnospirales; family Lachnospiraceae; genus CAMEJP01. The sequence goes on from CAMEJP010000012.1 coordinate 39,335, forward strand.
ATGCTTACCAAGACCAGTTAAATGAAATTGTTATAACTGATAATCTTGAAAACTTTTCAAGGATGGTAACATATTTCAATAAAGATACGCTGCTAAAAATTAGAAGACTTCTTAATGGAATCAAGGAATGTGAGACCGAGTTTATTCTTTCTCGTGCTATGGATTATGCAGCGCAAATTGATTCTGATAAAAATAAAAAGCTTATTAGAAGCGTACAGGAAAGAATCAATCTTATCAATTTACAGACAAATCCTAACAAAACAATGAGCTGCATGAACAACGATGAAGTAATCGAGGTTTTATATGAATTCATAAAAATTAGAATCATCATTATGAATTTAGGCGAGCTTGCAAAGGATAGCCCACAGTTCAAGCGCTTTGAAGATACCGTAAGGGAAATTCACAAAGAAATTAACAACAATAAAAATAAGGGCGATATCAAGGTTGTTCGTTTAGACCAGATGTTACAGGAGATATTTAATAAGCTTTCTATTTCAAGTTTAGACGAATTAGACGAGATAACAGATGAACTTATAGAAGCTTTAAAACAAGCCCGTGATATTAACAGGGAAAATGACAGACTAAGCGAAACATACAACGGACATTTTGCTTTTGTTAAGTCATACAAGGATGCTATTGAGGCGTTCCCAGACATAAGCAATAAGGATATAGAAAAATTCTTTGTTATTGTATTTAAAGATATCGAGGAAAGACTTGCTTATGACACATTGATTGTTCAGGGAAGAAAGAATTTTATTGATACAATCAAGAAAGATATAACAAAGGTTCTTCTAAAAGAAAAGCTTTATCCAATAGTTAAGCCTTACTATGAGTATTGGCTTGGAGAGCTTTACACAAATATACAATTATTCAAATAAGGAGATAAAATATAATGCCGGATATTTTTACATTGGAAAATAAAATCAAACAGATTATTGACGATTTGAAGGGGTTATGCTCTACAAATGGTCTTTCAAATCAGGCCAGCGAGGAAGTGGTTATTACTTCCGTTTTCCTTTATAAATTTCTGAATGATAAGTTTATGTCTAATCTTAAGGAATTTGCTGCTGAATTAGATATGGATTATAAAGACGTTCTTAAAAATGAAAATTATGAAATGGACGCTTTTTATGATTCATACCCACAGGATGTAGCTTTTACATATGATGAGACAATCGAATACCTGATTAATAAAACATCTAATGACAGATTCTACGAATTATTCGATGATGCATTAGAGAAGATTTCTAATGATACAAAGAATGAAGCATTTTCTGTAGATACCGCTGATGGTGGTAGAAAACCTCTCTTTACAAGAATCACAGAAAATGTAGAAGCCTCAAAGAGAAACAATTTTGCTAAGAATATTTTCGGAATTATTTCTCAGGAAAAATTCGACTTTGGAGATGCTTTTAAGAATAACTTTGACTTCTACTCTACAATTTTTGAATACTTGATTAAGGATTACAATGTAGCAAGTGGTGTATATGCAGAGTACTTCACACCACAAGCTATTTCATCAATTATTGCAAAAATCCTTGTTAATATGACACCTGTAGAAGATAAGGTTTACGAGGTTTATGACCCATCTGCTGGTTCTGGTTCTCTCGTATTACATCTTGCAAATGAGCTTGGAGAAGGTTCTTTTGGTGATAAGGCTCATGTATTTACACAGGATATTTCTGGTAAGTCATCAAGGTTTTTAAGAATTAATATGCTTCTTAATGGTCTTACTGGCTCATTAGATAACATTATCGAAGGAGATACACTTGAAACGCCAGCACATTACAATACGCCACATGACCCAACAAGCGGAGTAAAGCAGTTTGACTATATTACAGCCAATCCACCTTTTAAGACAGACTTTTCTTCTACAAGAAATGCTATTGAACAAAAGTGGGCTGAATGTGAAGAACATGAAGGATTAAAGAGATTTTGGGCTGGAATTCCAAAGATTCCAAATAAGAAAAAAGAATCTATGGCTATTTATTTGTGTTTTATCCAGCATATTTTATGGTCACTTAAGCCAGACGGTAAGGCTGCTGTTATTGTTCCGACTGGATTTATCACAGCACAGTCAGGAATTGAAAAGACAATCAGACAGACAATTATTGAGAAGAAATGGCTTAAGGGTGTAATTTCTTTCCCAAGTAATATTTTTGCCAATACTGGAACAAACGTATCCGTAATGTTTATTGATAAATCAAATCAGGATGGAGAAATTCTTCTTGTAGATGCCTCAAAACTTGGAACAAAGGTTAAAGATGGAAAGAATCAGAAAACCGTTCTTAGCAATGAAGAGATTGAAAAGATTTACAATACATTTATTAATCAGGAAGAAATTGATGACTTCTCTGTTAAGGTTACATACGACCAGATTACAGAAAAGAACTATTCATTCTCAGCCGGTCAGTATTTTGAGGTAAAGATTGAGTTCGTAGAGCTTACACAGGAAGAGTTTAATCAAAAAATGGCTACATATACTGCTAACCTTGATAAATTATTCTCTGAGGGAAAATCTCTTGAAGACTCTATAAAAGAGAGACTGGGGGAATTGAAGTATGAGTAAAATGAAGTTTAAAGACCTTCTTGACAATAATTCAGGTATTACTAAAGGGCCATTTGGGGGAGATATTAAAAAAGCATATTTTGTACCAAAGGGGGAAGATACATATAAAGTATATGAACAAGGTGTAGTATACGAAAATAACGTTAATTATGGGACGTATTATATTGATTCAGAAAGGTATAATAAATTAAAAAAGTTTGAAGTATTAACAGGGGATATACTATTGACTGGTGCTGGAACATTAGGTGAATTATTTGTAGTTTGAACTATAGTCAAGTAAGTAGACACGATTATTAGGAAAAACTTTCTGGAAGGA
>CAMEJP010000013.1 GCA_945920185.1 uncultured Eubacterium sp.
CTGACTGCCGCCTTGTTGTCACAAAAGAAACAATGACCGTTGAAGGTATGATTAAAATTGTATACGAGCTGCTCAAAGATAAGCTCAACATTGTCAAGCTTACCTTTACCAGCGGTGTAAATGCTGCAACAGAAGAATATCCTACTTCAAAAACAATTGACCGTTGTCCATTGTGCGGTGTCGCATTAGACGAAAACGGTGTTTGTCCAAAGTGCGGATACAAGAAACAATAATCTGTAGATTGTCTGTCAGAAATTACATACAAAAAAATACATCAAAGGCGCTCAGCTTTCAATCAGCCGAGCGCTTTTGGGTTGCCCATCAGATAGGCTAATCCAACTTTTTTGCACCATTGCTCAGCTCCCTTAATAATTATCTGCATCCTATCCTCGTTCTGTTGCCGTCATTACATTTAACATAAGTCCTTTCAATACCACCTCTCTCACTTATGATACGGCTCATTGTTAATAATCCTGTAGGCGCGGTAAATCTGCTCCAAAAGCACCACTCGCATCATCTGGTGTGGAAATGTCATTTTTGAAAAGCTTAGCTTGTAATCGGCTCGTGCCAGTACATCTTTTGAAAGCCCAAGCGAACCGCCTATTATGAAGGTTATGCTGCTGTTTCCCATAACGCCGAGTTTTGAGATTTTTTCAGAAAGTTCTATCGAATCAAGCATTTGGCCCTCTATGGCAAGGGCTATCACATAATCTCCCTGAGATATGTTTGCCAGTATCCTCGCACCTTCTTTGTCTTTTATGATGTTTTCCAAATTTTCGCTTGCACCCTCAGGCGTCTTTTCATCTGCTACCTCTGTTATGGTAAGACGGCAGTACTTGGAAAGCCTTTTTGCATACTCGTCTATAGCCATATTCCAATATTTTTCCTTGATTTTTCCTACTGTTATCACATTTATTTTCATAGTTTCCTCGCATTCTGAAGCGTAAAGATAGGTTCGCACCGCAAATTTGCCACTGCCATTTACGCATTTCATCCTGTAAACTTATCACCAAAATTATACAATATGTTCATTGAATTTTCAAAATATTCCTGTATAATATTTATTATATCGCAAAGTAAATCATTCAAACGGAGGTTAGTGTAAAAAATCACACTGATGTGCTGATTTTTTACACGTCTATTTGTGTCGGAGCGTCACAAATAGCTTTGATGGCAGAAGAGAAATCGCATTCGCAAATTTCTCTTCGCCCCGTCACTAGCGCTCCGGAACGGAGGTTAAAATGAGTATCGAAAACAAAGTAACACAGGGAAAGGAAATGCGTACCAGTTCCATGTTCCTGATAATTGTAGGAGGCGCTCTGACTGTATTTTTCGCTTTGGAATATTTTAAAATAACAAATGTATTTACAAATCTGAATAAGCTGCCGCTTCTGATAATATCTGCATTTTTCCTGATTATGGGAATCCTCTCTCTTGCAAGTGCCAAAAGAACGGTAAATAAGGGAAAAAAGGAAGCACAGCTCGTATCTGATATTAGCGATTGGTTTTCTAAGGAGTATGACAGCGAGAAGATAGATTCAATGATTGATACAAATGAATGTGATGAAAACGATTTATTTTATCTTAGAATTGATAAGATTTCTTCGCTTATGACGGAAAAATTTCCTGAAATAGAAGAAAAGCTTGCCTCAGACCTTTCTGAAGAACTTTATAATACGATTTTTGAAAATAATATATGATATAAAAAATACAGCCTGAAATTATTCAGACTGTATTTTTTTATTTGTAAGATTTTCTGTATATCGTGCAAAATGCTATATCTGCTTTTCAAGTATTGCCGGAAGTTTTCCTAACATTTCATCTATACCGGCAGGATTCTTACCGCCTGCCTGCGCCATATTAGGACGTCCGCCACCGCCGCCACCAACAAGTACGGCAGCTTCCTTTATGATATTTCCGGCGTGTGCGCCTGCTTTTATGGCTCCGTCCGTTACAGCTACAAGAAGATTTACCTTGCCTTCCATCTCGGATACAAGAGCAACAACGCCCTCTCCGATCTTTGCCTTAAGTTCATCGGCAAGATTTCTCATGCTGTTCATATCCATATTGTCAACGCGTGTAGCAAGGAGTTTTACCCCCTTTACTTCTGTTACATTTTCCATAACGTTTCCAAGCGAAGCCTTGGCAATCTTATTCTTAAGCTTCTCATTCTCACTTGAAAGGGCTTTGATTTCCTCATTCATATGGGCAATCTTTGATACAAGCTGTGAAGTCTCTGACTTTGCCGCCTTTGCTGCTTCATTCAGTGTATTCTCGATGTTCTTATAATATTCAAGAACGCCTTTTCCCGTAAGTGCCTCGATACGTCTTACATTTGCTGCAATACCGCTCTCTGATACTATCTTAAAGAGCGTGATGACACCTGTGTCAGGTACGTGAGTACCGCCGCAAAGTTCAACGCTGAAATCTCCCATGGATACTACTCTTACGCTTTCGCCGTATTTTTCGCCAAACAGTGCCATGGCTCCTGTTTTCTTGGCATCATCAAGGCTCATAACCTTGGTAACTACAGGAAGATTGCGGGCTATCTCTTCATTTACAATGGCTTCAACACGTGAAATCTCTTCGGCTGTCATGCTCTGGAAATGTGAGAAGTCGAAACGAAGTCTGTCAGGTGTAACAAGTGAACCCTGCTGTTCTACGTGAGTTCCGAGTACCATTCTCAAAGCTTTCTGAAGAAGGTGCGTAGCACTGTGGTTCTTACATGTATCGCTTCTCTTTGCTGCGTCAACAGTAAGCGTAACCTCGTCAGAGTTCTTGAGCATACCCTTTGTCATAACTCCAACATGGCCTATTCTGCCGCCTTTGAGCTTTATGGTTGTCTCTACCTTAAATTCGCCTGAAGCGCACGTGATAATACCTGTATCGCCTTCCTGACCACCCATTGTTGCATAGAATGGTGTCTCTTCAACGATTACCGTACCCCTGTCACCGTCGGACAAAGCTGCAACTATCTCATTTTCTGTTGTAAGTACTGTAATCTTTGATGTATGTGTAAGTCTGTCATAACCTACGAAAGTTGATGTAAGGCTTGGATCAATCTCATCATATACGGTAGCGTCTGCTCCCATATAGTTAGTAGTCTTACGGGCTTCACGGGCAGTCTTACGCTGCACTTCCATACAAGCCTTAAAGCCCTCTTCATCAACACTCATTCCCTTTTCTTCAAGAATTTCTGAAGTCAAATCAAGCGGGAAACCGTAAGTATCGTAAAGTTTGAAAGCATTTTCTCCCGAAAGCGTCTTAACGCCTTCCTTTGCCATAGCCTCCTCCATATCGGCAAGGATTGAGAGTCCCTGGTCAATGGTTGTATTGAACTTGTCCTCTTCCTGTGTGAGAACAGAGAATATAAATTCTTTCTTCTCATCAAGTTCCGGATATCCGTCCTTAGATACCTCTATGACAGTTTCACTAAGTTTTGCAAGGAATGTTCCCTTTATGCCAAGCAGTCTTCCGTGTCTTGCCGCACGACGGAGAAGTCTTCTGAGCACATAACCTCTGCCCTCGTTTGAAGGCATAATTCCGTCAGAAATCATAAAGGTAACTGAACGGATATGGTCAGTTATAAGTCTTACGGATACATCCGTCTTATCGTTTTCCTTGTATTTTACGCCTGCTATCTCACAAATCTTATTTCTGAGGGCAAGAAGCGTGTCAACGTCAAATATGGAATCTACATCCTGAACCACTACCGCCAGTCGTTCAAGTCCCATACCTGTATCTATGTTTTTCTGAACCAGCTCGGTGTAATTGCCTTTGCCGTCATTTTCAAACTGTGTAAATACGTTGTTCCAAACTTCCATATATCTGTCACAGTCGCATCCTACCGTACATCCCGGCTTACCGCAGCCGTACTTTTCACCGCGGTCATAATATATCTCTGAGCACGGACCACATGGACCTGCACCATGCTCCCAGAAATTATCCTCTTTGCCAAATCTGAAAATGCGCTCAGGAGCTATGCCTATCTGCTTGTTCCATATATCAAATGCTTCGTCATCCTCCACATACACGCTTGGATAAAGTCTGTTCGGATCAAGTCCTATTACCTCTGTAAGAAATTCCCAAGACCAGTGGATAGCCTCTGTCTTAAAGTAATCTCCGAAAGAGAAATTTCCAAGCATTTCAAAAAATGTACCATGTCTTGCAGTTTTACCGACATTTTCAATATCACCTGTTCTGATACACTTTTGACATGTGGTAACCCTCTTTCTTGGCGGTATCTCCTGACCTGTAAAATAAGGCTTTAACGGAGCCATTCCCGAATTGATTATGAGCAGGCTGTTATCATTGTGTGGCACTAATGAAAAGCTCTTCATTGCAAGATGACCCTTGCTCTCAAAAAAGTTCAGGTACATTCTTCTAAGCTCATTTACACCGTAGTTCTTCACTTTTAGTTCCTCCTATTTATTCTCTGCGTCAAAAGATGCTTTATCATCAGACGCTTTTTTAGCATCGCGAAAATCCCTAAGCTTCTTTCCAAGAAAAATACCAAGAAGCATTGCGGCAGCTATAAAAATAAATCTTCCGCTTTCGAGTAGAATATCATTCAACAAAGTATAAATATCGTACATAACATTTACCTCTTTTCTCTGATTATGAAATATTCATCAATATATTTTACCACAATGATATTGCCTTTACAAGAACATTTTACCTGTATACGGCTGTAGGCTTTTCAAATTTACTCAAGGACTTCCCATTCATTGTTTGCCACAAATCCGGCAGCACTTTCCTCGGAAGCCTTTATAATTGACTTGTCATAGCCAATCATTCCAAGCAGTTTGATGGCGTTTCTTGTAGTAGCGGCGCCTTTATGGATAATATAGCTGAAGGTTATGTCCTTATCACCCACTTCCTCCCTGAAATGATAGTTGTCATAGTAGTTTAAAAGTATCTTTGTAAGCTCTATATCATGAGTTGCCGCAAAACAAAGCACATGCTTTGTGGCAAAGCTCTTTAGTATCTGCGATGAAGCGGCTATACGCTCTATAGTGTTAGTGCCGCGAAGCACCTCATCCACAAAGCAAAGCACCGGTCTTTTGCTGGTATCAGCTTTGTTAAGAATCCTCTTTAAAGACTTAATCTCAACCATATAGTAGCTCTCGCCGCCGCTTAAGTTATCATTAAGCGCGATTGATGAGTAAATCTCAAACTGTGGAGCGCTGTAACTGTGAGAAATACTTGTATATATGGTCTGCGACAATATGGCATTGATTCCGACGGTCTTTAAAAACGTAGACTTTCCGGAAGCATTTGAGCCTGTTATCAGGACAGATTTCCTCGTAGTTATGGAGTTTGCCACAGGATTATTTATAAGCGGATGAAATGCATCCTCTATATCAAGCGACACAAAACCGTTTCTGAATTTGGGCTTAGAGTAATAAGGAAGCTGCTTTCTATAAGACGCCACTGCAATCATTGCCTCAAGAAAGCCAAGTGTTTCATACATACTGTACATTACATCCGTCTTGCCGCCTATTTTTTTCTTTATGTTGTTGAATTTTATAAGATCAATGTGTGTGAGCATTCTCACATAATCGAGAAGTACTTCCGCAAGAGAGCCGTCAACCTTCCTTGAATCACTTATTATATCAGCTCCTTTAAGAAGCGGTTCCAACACGTCAATATCTCTTTTCAAACGCTGATTGTATTCCTTTATGCCGTCGATATTTAGCTTACATATATTTTTGGCACAGCCGACCATTTTTATAATATATTTGACGCAGCTAAAATACGCTTCTACCTGTGACTTGCACTTGTAGTAGGATATAACTGAAATTGCGGCACATAATATGACAAGTCCCACGCCTATGGTTGCATCCACAAACACGCAGAACAGTATCGAGCAGACAAATAAAATCATCGCAAGGTAATGAAGAAAATTACTGAACTGCGGGGCTTTTTTGAGATTGCCGAGATAATCACTCAACGATATCCTGTAAGCATAGCCCATTTTGTATATCTCGCTTCCGACAAGAAGCCTTTCCTTTTCGTTGCCGTCAAAATATTCTGCTACCCTGTCCCTTTCCTTAAGTTCTTCCTCTGAAACATCGGTTTTTCTCAAAATGTAATACAGATATTCCTGACCTATTGAGGAGTTGGTGTTGTTAATCTGGAGGTAAACATCATCCATATCCACGTCATTCCATGTACCCTCATCAACAAATCCATCTCCGTCTTTTTCTTTCGCCTTCATACTGTAATAATTTGATATATTTTCAAACTCTTCATAGGTATATTCCTTTTTATTCACTCCGCCATATCCCTCTTTGAGGAAATTCATTATATCTCTTTTATTTCTAATCATACTTTTCCTTTCTATCATAAGCCTTGGGGCTTTTATATCAAAAAGAACCGATAGAATATCTATCGGTTCTTATTATACCCTATTTGTGTTCAAATCACAAGCAAAAGCAGTTTAAGACTATTACAGGAATATATATTTGCAAACAAACAGGACTGAGAGTATATACATTACAGGACTTATTTTCTTTGCCTTACCCGTAATAAGATTTATAAGTACATAAGATATTACGCCAAATGCAATACCTTCAGATATACTGTATGAAAATGCCATGAAAATAATACAGATATATGCAGGAATGGCTTCCGAAGCATCATCAAAATTAACCTTAAGGATAGATGAAAGCATAAGGAAACCTACAACAATAAGTGCAGGAGCCGTTGCAAATGACGGAATTGCCGTAAACACAGGTGCCAAGAACAAAGCAAGCAGGAATAACACACCTGATGTAGCTGCTGTAAGACCTGTTCTTCCTCCGGCAGATACACCTGAAGCACTCTCAACATATGTTGTGGTTGTTGAAGTACCGAGCAAAGCACCTGCTGTGGTAGCTATAGAGTCAGCAAGAAGAGCACCCTTAATTCTAGGAAGCTTTCCGTTCTCGTCAAGCATATTTGACTTTGAAGCTACACCGACAAGAGTTCCCAAAGTATCAAACATATCTACAAAAAGGAATGAAAACATAACTACTATAAAGTCAACCACTTTAACAGTAGAGAAATCAGCCTTGAATACCTGACCAGCCGTCTTTGATATTGAACCTACCACAAACCAATCCTTAAAGTTTGGTATAAGTGTGTACATTCCAAGTTCCGCATCAGGAACATAAAGACCTGTAAGCTCGCATATGAGTCCGATTATCCATGTTATGATAATACCAAAGAATATTGAACCTTTTACGTTCTTAACATAAAGCACTGCCGTAATGATGACGCCCACAATTGCAAGAAGCGCACCGATTCCTACCGATCTGAAATTGTCTCCGAATGAAACGAGAGATACGCAGGTGGAGCCGTTAGCTACTACTATCTTTGCATTCTGCATACCGATAAAGGCTATAAACAAGCCTATACCTGCACCTACCGCACTCTTTAACGTCATAGGAATACTGTTAAATATTGCCTCTCGTACATTTGTCACTGAAAGTACTATAAAGATAACGCCTTCAAGTGCTACTGCGGCAAGAGCAACTCTCCAGTCATAGCCCATACCGCCAAATTCCTTTGGAAGACATACGGTATATGCCATAAATGCATTAAGTCCCATTCCCGGTGCAAGTGCAAACGGATAGTTTGACATAAACGCCATACACATAGTACCTATAAATGAGGCAAGAGCCGTAGCTACAAGTACGGCATTTCTATCCATGCCTGCATCAGCAAGGATAGTCGGATTAACGGCAAGTATATACGCCATTGTCATAAATGTTGTAAGACCTGCCATAACTTCAGTTTTGACTGTGGTTTTGTTTTCTTTTAGCTTAAATAGTTTTTCAAGCATCTGTTTTTTCCCTCCAATACACTTTAATCAAAAACCTACAGTCATATGTTAACACAATTTTCACATTTTTGCAATAAGTATACTAAACAATAAGACAAACCAATCCGTTGTTATCATTCATGACTTTTTCCAGAGTATCCCTGATTTTATCAACATTTTCACCGGACATATTTCCTATCTTATCCTCTATTCCGCTGTCTACAATCTGTTCTATTGTCTTTCCGAATATATTTGTATCCCACATACCCTCATCGCTCTTTGCATTTTGTTTTATGTAAGATATAAGATCCTCTGCCTGCTCCTTACTTCCTACAAGCGGTGAAATTTGCGTCTTTATTTCAGCATTTATCATGTGGATTGAAGGAGCTTTTGCGCTGATACTTACTCCGTATTTACTGCCGTTTTTAATAAGCTCCGGCTCTTCAAGAACTATCTCGGACTTTGCCGGAGTTACATATCCGTAACCGGTTTCCTTTACGCTCTTTACAGCCTGTGATACCTGTTCAAATTCCCTTTTTCTCATTGAAAGTTCTCCAAGCAGTTTAACAAGCTCATATTCATTGGAAATCTGCGTATCCGTAAGGCGGCTTATCGTATCATAATAATATTTATCAAACACCTTGATTTCCACGTCGGCAACGCCCTTATCCATAGCCATGCTGTCAAGCGACATATTGCTTATAAACTGTGCCTCTTTCGGCGAAATGTCCATCTCAAGCATATCATTTATGGTATTTACGCTGTTAAGTACATTTCTTGCATTGCCTATAAGCTCATTCATTATCTCATCATCCGTCTGTAAAAGTTCCACCCATTTCGGTATATCAAAATTGATGACTGAAAGCGGGAACTGATACAGCACACTTTTCAATATGAGCATTATGTCCTCTTCCTTTAGCTGTTCACAGTTAAAAGGAAGCACCGGAACATTATATTTTTCCGTCATGGACTGTGCTCTGTCCTTGGTTTCCTTTGAGTGAGGAAATACCGTATTGAGCACCACAACAAAAGGCTTTCCCAAACCCTTCAGTTCATTTACAACCTTATTTTCTGCCTCTGCATAATTTTCAACAGGAATTTCGCCGAATGAACCGTCCGTAGTCACAACAATTCCTATTGTGGAATGGTCGGTTATTACCTTTTTGGTACCTATGTGTGCCGCCTCGGTAAACGGTATTTTTTCGTCAAACCAGGGGGTCTTTACCATTCTTTCCTTGAAATCTTCTATGTATCCGGCAGCTCCCTCAACTATGTAGCCTACGCAGTCTATAAGCCTTATGTTCACGTTGCAATCCTTATCAAGCACTATTTTTGCAGCTTCCCTCGGCACAAATTTAGGCTCTGTAGTCATAATGGTTTTGCCTGTGGCAGACTGCGGAAGTTCATCCAATGTGCGCAACTTATCATTTTCGTCCGCTATATTCGGTATAACACATACATCCATAAACCTTTTGATAAATGTTGATTTTCCTGTTCTTACAGGACCCACAACACCTATATATATGTCGCCGTTCGTTCTCGTACTTATATCATTGTACAAATCATATGTACCATTGTCATATTTTCCCATAAAAAACCTCCTGCATATACTATTAAAATATATGCGGGAGGCATACTAATATTCCAACTATCTGTTTACAAGCCTGTAATATCTCTGAATTTCGTATTCTGCGACATCCTTCCTGTCAAGACTGTAGGACTTATTCACCAAAGTATACGTATTATTGCCGCCTGACGACTTTCTATCTTTTATAATGTATCTTTCTGGAAAGTCGCCTTTTGTCTCTAATTCGTCGCCTACCTGAAAAGCAAAACTATCTTTTTTACCTGTTATAATTCTATCGAACAATCCCATACTTAACACATCCTTTCACTCTAAATTCACTTCCGTCTCTATTTATATTATACTATACTTTCAATCATTTTCAATTACATTTATGTGAACTTTGTTTAACATTTTGTAACAAATGAGGTCCCTCAATAGCAGTCTTTTACGCAAACAAGGACACTACGCCATGCGAAGTGCCCTAATACACAAAATACAAATTATTACAGATTAATTGCTGCCGTTCTGTGTTTCCTTAATGAACCTATCTATCTTCATTATCTCAACACGCAGATTCCTAAGATGCTCAATATGCTTACTGAAGTCACCGCCATCATTCAGAATATCAAGTGCTCTTACGCTTGAGCCATCCACCTCTGAAAGAACAATGGCATTGTACTGGTTAGAATCAACGGCATCCTCAATGCTCTTAAGTGCCGCAACAAGTCTTGACTTATATGAAACAATCTCATCCTCCAGCTTTTTCATACGATCCATTTCTTTTCTGACTTTCATCTTAGCCACGATAGAACCTGTATCTACAATCTCATCTCCCTTATTAAACTTATAAACCATCACATATGGATCCATAATCTTAATAAGTTCCTGACCGATTTCAAACTGTGCATTTCTGCTCTTGATAAAATTATTGACATCAGGGTCTACCTTCGGATATGTAAAAAGGTCACCTTCAAGATAGTACACACCACTCTTGCTTGTGATTATGTTATCTTCCATTCTGTAAAATCTAAAACCTATAATCTTGACATCACTGTCGGGATTGTTAAGTGCCAAGGCTCTCTCCATAGCCACTTCCTTATCCCATTCGTCAACAGGTTCATTGTTATTAATGATACCGAAACCAACATTTAAAAATTGTACATAATTCTGTGTCATCGCTGCGCATCCCCATTCCGTTATATTATTTTTAAGAAATCCGCTATCACAATGTGATAGTTACATCTCATATGTTATATAAATGTTGTTTGTTCTCTAATACTTTAAATTATAAGATACTTAATCTTTAATGTCAATAACAACTTGACAAAATAATCACTAAGTTTTGCATATATTTATTGACAATTAAACAAATTTTTTCGTTTTATGACTTAATATTACCATGAAAGCGATGAATGTTCCACAGTTTTATCGCGAAGCATAAGGTCTTTTATTGCATCCTTAGCCGCCCTGCCTTCAAACAATATTAAGTTTACCTGAGTTACAATAGGCATTTCAACATTGTACTTTTTTGAAAGTGCAAATGCCGCCTTGGCAGAATACACGCCTTCAACCACCATATTTACCTCGCGCATAGCTTCATCCATGGTGTATCCCTTTCCAATAAGTATTCCCGCACGCCTGTTTCTGCTGTGCATACTTGCACATGTAACTATAAGGTCTCCTATTCCCGAAAGACCGTAAAATGTCTCAAGCTTTCCGCCCATAGCCACTCCAAGTCGGCTTATCTCTGCCATTCCTCTCGTTATAAGAGCCGCTTTTGTGTTGTCTCCATACTCTAAACCGTCTGCCATACCTGCAGCAAGTGCTATAACATTTTTTAAAGAGCCTCCAAGCTCAATACCTAAAATATCCGGGCTTGTATATACTCTGAAAACCTCACTCATAAAGGCATTCTGAATATACTCGGCTGTATTTTTATCCTTTGCTCCAACCACACATGTAGTAGGTATACCTCTTGCAACTTCTTCAGCATGGCTTGGTCCCGACAAAATAGCCACATTGGCATTTGGAATTTCATCATTTATGATGTCAACCATACTTTCGAGTGTATTTTCCTCTATACCTTTTGCCACATTTACTATAATCTGACCGTCTTTAACATATGGCTTCATCTTTGCAGCCGTACTTCTGACATAAGGCGAGGCAACAGCCACCACTGCTATCTCCTTGTCGTTAAGTGCCTCCTGCAAATCAGATGTCAGATATATGTTCTCCGGTATGTGAACACCTTTAAGACATCTTTCATGCTCTCTTTTCTTCTCAAGCATCTCAATCTCATCAGGAAGAGCCGACCAAACTGTAACCTTATGTCCGTTATTATTTAGAAGAAGGGCTATTCCAAGTCCCCAGCCGCCTGCTCCTAATACACTTATGTTCATAGTTTCCTCCGTTCCGAAGCGTTATCGCAGATACGCATCGTAAATGTCAAGTTTTATGATTTTTTCTGTCCTATTTTTCGTTCATTTCCCGCAGCAAGCCTCTTTATGTTTTCCCTGTGGCGGACAAAGGCAAGCAGCGTTATGATAAAGACTATAATATATGCTTCCAAAAGATTTCCCGTACCCATATTGTAGTCGCCGAGACATCCAAATATTACAAATTCAAAGAAAAATGCAAGCATCATTGAAAGCGACGCCAATGACACATACTTTGTGGTAAACATGGTAATCATAAACGTACAAAATCCTGCTATCGCCATAATAAAATTGTAAGGCACAAACGAAAGTATGACACCGCTTGAAGCCGCAATACCTTTTCCACCCTTAAACCCTAAATAAAACGGATAATTGTGTCCAAGCACTACTCCAAGACCCGAATAGCAAAACAGCAGCACTTCAATGTCGCGGTGAAAACGTCCAAGCAGAAGATGAACGACAACGGCAGCAGCCACAGCCTTTAACATATCAACAAAATATGTTATAAAGCCTGCCTTTTTGCCAAGCGTTCTCATAACGTTTGTAGTACCTGCATTTCCGCTTCCGTAATCTCTTATGTCAATATGATGAAGCCTTCCGTAAATATATCCAGCCTGAATTATGCCGAAAAAGTATCCAATAATCAAAGCAAGTATTCTACTCATAGCTATTGCTCCTTCTCTTTTCTTTCTCTTATGATAAACCTGAGAGATGTTCCGTTAAAGCCAAACGCATTTCTTATTCTGTTTTCAATGTATCTTGTATATGAGAAATGCATAAGCTGCTTGTCATTTACAAATATGACAAACGTAGGCGGCTTTACCGACACCTGTGTAATATAATACAGTTTAAGTCTTTTTCCTTTATCAGAAGGAGGCTGCTGCATTGCTACCGCCTCTGTCATAATCTCATTGAGAACACCTGTCTGAACCCTTAAATTCTGATTTTCAATGACACTGTCTATAATATCATATATTTTAAACAGTCTCTGACCTGTTGCGGCAGACACAAAGGTAAGCTCCGCATAAGGTATAAAAGACAGTATCTGCTCTACTTTTTCCTTAAAACGGTAGATTGTCTTATCATCCTTCTCGATGGCATCCCACTTGTTGACCGCTACTATTATTCCCTTGCCGCGCTCATGGGCAATGCCCGCAATCTTTGCATCCTGCTCCGTAACGCCCTCGGTAGCGTCTATAACCACAATAACCACATCTGCCCTGTCAACAGCGGCTACGGTCCTTATAATACTGTAACGCTCAAGTTCCTCTTTTATCTTGTTCTTTCTTCTGAGTCCTGCCGTATCTATGAAAATGTATTCTTTTCCGTTATGCTTTACCGCCGTATCGACAGCATCTCTCGTAGTACCTGCGATATCGGACACTATAACTCTGTTCTCTCCGATAAGCTTGTTGATAATGGATGATTTACCCACGTTCGGTTTTCCCACAATGGCAATTCTCGGACGCTCATCCTCAGTATCTTCAAGCATATCAAGTGTAAAATGACTTGTTACGGCTTCAAGCATATCGCCCATTCCAAGTCTTGAAGATGCGCTTACGGGTATCGGATCACCTATTCCGAGATTGTAAAACTCGTACACATCAGGCATAAGCTTGTCAAAATTGTCAACCTTGTTGACCACAAGAACTATCGGCTTGTGAGAACGCCTTAACATATCAGCTACCTTTGCGTCAGAATCCACAAGACCCTGTCTTACGTCAACCAGGAAAATGATAACATCCGCCGTAGCTATGGCTATCTCTGCCTGTTCTCTCATCTGCGAAAGTATAATATCGTTGCTCTCCGGCTCAATACCGCCTGTATCTATTAGCGTAAACTGCATATCAAGCCATTCAACTTCTGCATATATTCTGTCTCTTGTCACACCCGGAGTATCCTTTACTATGGATATCTGCTCTCCGGCAATGGCATTAAACAATGTCGATTTACCCACGTTAGGCCGTCCTACAATGGCGACTATAGGTTTACTCATTTATATAAATCTCCGTTTCTGTAATATTCTATAATAATTCCCATTAGTTTCCTAATCTATAATAACAACATTTTCTGCCTTTGTAAAGTCTAAAATACCTTGACGTAGGTATTGTTTAGGTGTTATAACTTTTATAGCACTACAAACACGGAGGAAATTATGCATACTTATCATTTTGAAAATACCATACCCGTAGCTCCTCTTAAAATAGCAGCTATGGAAAGCTGCAGGGAACTCGGTCAGAAGGTAAACGACTATATTGTGGCTTTCAGAAAAGAAAGAATGAGCAGAATTCAGGGAAATATAGCCTTTAACGGATATCTGGAGGACAGTTATCTTTTAAACTGCTCCTGCCCAAGATTCGGTTCGGGAGAAGCAAAAGGCGTTGTAAAGGAATCTATACGAGGCACGGACCTCTTTATTATGACCGATGTATGTAACCACAGTTTAACATATACTGTTTCAGGATATACTAATCATATGTCACCTGATGACCATTATCAGGACTTAAAGAGAATTATCGCAGCTACCAATGCTCACGCTCACAGAACAACGGTTATTATGCCGTTTCTGTACGAAAGCCGCCAGCACAAAAGAAGCAAGCTCGAATCACTTGACTGTGCTCTTTCTCTTGAGGAACTGGTATCCATGGGTGTATCAAACATCATAACCTTTGACGCACATGACCCACGAATCAGCAATTCAATTCCTCTTTACGAGTTTGAAAACTTTATGCCGCCTTATCAGTTTATAAAGGCAATTCTTCGCGGAGACGACACTTTAAAAATTGACAAGGAGCATCTGATGATCATATCACCTGACGAGGGTGCCATGGACAGAGCCGTGTATTTTGCAAATGTTCTCGGCGTAGACATGGGTATGTTCTACAAAAGACGTGACTACTCTACCGTAATAAACGGCAAAAATCCTATTGTTGCACACGAATTTTTAGGTTCCGACCTTAACGGAAAGGATGTTATTATTGTTGATGATATGATTTCTTCGGGAGAAAGTATGCTCGACGTTGCAAAAGAGCTCAAAAACAGAGGTGCAAACAGAGTATTTATATGTACCACTTTTGGTCTGTTTACGGACGGTTTCAGCAAATTTGACGAATACTATGCAAAGGGCTATATATCAAAGGTTGTAACCACTAACCTTACTTACAGAAGTCCTGAGCTTCTTGAAAAGCCTTACTATGCAGGTGCCGATATGAGCAAATTCCTCGCCACCATCATTGATACATTTAACCATGACGTATCAACAGGAAACGTAATCGACCCTACTGAGAAAATCCAGATATTGGTTGAAAATTACAATAAAAACAACGGCTTATAAAACGGAGGTTATTATTTGAAAAAGTATCACAAAATTATTTTTAACTGTATGGCTGTGATTATTACATTGCTGCTTACGGCTACCACCGTGCTTGCGGCTGACAAAGAATATAAGCTGAAGGATATTGACCTTACCGTAACCGCACCTGATGACCTTATCGTATTCACGCGTGAAACCACAGCCTCTAATCCTAATTATGACTATATTGACAAGGAAGCCTTAGAGCTTACCGCTGACATGGAGCAGAAAAATATGTATCTGTATGCCATAGATAAGGACAGCACCTATGACATAACAATCATAGCCACAAGGGCTCCTTCAAGTCTTGAATACTACAACAACTGCACTGACGAAGAAATTGACACCATTATGGCTACTAACAGGCGCGATTTGGAAGCCATACCTAATCTTACCGTTAACAGCATAGATGTATACGAGCAGTCTGACACAAAAATGATACGTTATGATGTCGTAAACGCATCCGAATCCGACGGACTGAACAAAGTATACATCATAGAATATGACACGGTATTTCAGGACTTTGAATACACCATAAAACTTCAGTCTTACGGCAAAGAGATTTCCGACGATACTCTTCGGATGTTTGATGATATGGTTAAGAATATGTCATTTTCCGAGCTTAGCGGAAGCTCAGTAAGAACAAGAATTGTAAACGAAGCGCTTGAGCTTTTTATAGGTGCAGCCATGTTTATAGCTTTTCTTGGTATTATCCTCTTTATCCTTAATATGAGTAAAAAGAACAAAAAGAAACACGTTCTGTAAATTATAACGGCTCTGATATATACTGTTTTCTTCAGACAGCACATTTCAGAGCCTTTTTTTCCAGATAAAACCGCACATTCCGCCTCGTCTTCCCTGCGTCTTTCTATGGGAAAACAACACATCACTGTTACATGAGGTACAAATGTCAGTAACAAATATATTTTCAGGAAGCAGTCCCGAATTTATAAGATTAAAACGGTTTGCAGCGTGCAAATCAAGCAGATACTTTCCGTCAGTCTTTGGCGTAAGTACCGTCTCACACTCTTCCCCGGTATAAGCCTTTTCAAATTCTTCCGCCACATCTTTTCCTACCTCATAACAGTTTTTACATATCGACGGTCCTATGAATGCCAAAATATCTTTGGGATTGCTTGAATATGTTTTTTTCATAAGTTCTACGGTATTTTTTGATATATTTCCGACTGTTCCGCGCCATCCGGAATGGGATGAAGCTATAACTTTCTTAACCGGGTCTGCAAAAAATACAGGAACGCAGTCGGCATAAGAAGTTACAAGCACCATATTTTCCTCGTCGGTAACAAAACCGTCTATATCCGAATAATCGTACTCTCTTGTTATACCGGTTCCCTTTTTAATGCTGTCCGCCACGGCTACATTGACAGTATGCGTCTGATGAGTCATTATCATATCCGACATATTTACCTTAAGAGTTTTAGCCATACGTCTGAAATTTTCCGACACGTTTTCCTTAGCGTCACCCCGCGTAAAGCTTAAGTTCATGGAAGAATATTCTCCCTCGCTGACTCCTCCGATTCTTGTTGAAAATGCCGCTTCAAAAAAATCATATTTTTCTAAAGGTGTAAATCTCACAATATCCACACCGTCTATATGCTCTATCCTTGTTGTGCCGCTGTCATTCAGCTTTTTCATAAAATCTTTCACTCTTTCCTGTCGTCTGTTAAAATGCATTCTTTATGACCGTAATATTTGTTCCCAGTATGCCCACTGCGTCAAATCTCACAGGCGTATTTTCGCTCAGATGATGCTCCATAAGATAATACTGTGCAACCATACGTATCTTTTGCTGCTTTCTGTAATCAACAGCCTCAAACGGTGTTCCGTAAGATGCCGTTCTCCTATACTTGACCTCAATAAATACAAGGTAAGCTCCGTCCCTTGCCACTATATCTGTCTCACCGAGCCTGCAGCGATAACTGTGCTCCAAAATCTCATATCCCATCTGGGTAAGTTCTTTTATGGCAAGCACTTCCATTTCACTGCCAAGTTGCCTTTTGTTCTTTGCAGACATTTTGCCCGTGGCAGTGCTTATGCTCTGACTGTCTGCTTTTAAGTTTTTGTTACTTGCCATCCATCTTCGCCTTTAATCTGTCCATATTGTCAACAAATACAAGTATCTCTGCCACAACTGTATAAAGCTCGGGAGGTATCATTTCACCTATCTCAAGCTTAGACAGTGTATTTGCAAGTTTACTGTCCTTATACAATGGCACATCTGCTTCCTTTGCCTTTTCAATAATCTTTTCGGCTAATAAGCCCTTGCCCGTTGCTATAATTTTAGGAGCTTCATCGCCCAGTTCATATGAAAGGGCAATAGCCTGTTTTGGTTTTTCATTTCTATTTTCCATAAACACTCCTTTAACTGTATCTTTCTACGCTCTTATATCAAACGAGTAACGCATGACTTCTTTTTCAATCCTGCCCTCGTCAACAAAATCCTTAACAAAATCGTGTTCCGTTCCCGTAATCTTTGCGGTGGCATTAAGATTATAGCCCAATTCCTTTAACCTATTCTGTAGAATATCCATATGTTCATTGATAAAATCAAGCATTTCTTCATTTTCAAGGCAAAAATTTGTGGTTACGTTTGTGCCGTTTAACAGCTTTACATATATATCCATTTTTCCCAGATTATCCATATCTAGGTGCAAAAGTGCGCTTACATCATCTTTATCAATCTTCTGCCCCTTATTCTTAAATACATACAGGTCAGAATGTACATTCTGATTGGCAAATTTGAGAGGTATCTGCACATAAGTCAGCATATGATTAAGGTCGTTCATAAAGGATACATTGTCCTTAACATTTGTAATTTCTTTAAAGGCAGTGGTGTTTTCCTGACCGCTTTGTTTTAATATTTCAGTCATCTGCCCTGACTGCTTAAGTATCCTTGTATAAAAATCCTTAATTTCATTGTCTTTTGATACATCTGCGGGATTTATAAGAAGCTGTTCTCTCACAAACATTTTGACAACACTCTTAAAAGCCTCCGATTTTACAAGCGTTTCTGGCTTTTCGCTGTTTAAAAGTACATTAAGAAGTTCTTTTGGCGTAATACCCTTTGTTATGCTTTCTTTTATGGTTTCGTCACTTACCATATTTTTCAGTTCGTTTATCTGTTCATCACCAATATATGTTCTTATATCTTCGCCCGAAACAGTCTCCGGAAGATTAATCATAGTCTTTAATGCTTCAAGTCCGTCACTGTTTTGTGAAAGTGCAATAAATCCTTCTGATATATTTCCTATTTTTGCACTTATACTGTGCTCATAATTTTTGTAATTTTCAAATTGGGTTATATTTTCGGGAGTTATCGGAATTTCAAGTTTTTTCAGATTAACAAGAGTTTCGGGAGAAGCATTCGGATTTGCTGCCATAAGTCGTGAATACTCTAAAAGAGCCTCTTTGTTTAC
Organism: uncultured Eubacterium sp.; assembly: GCA_945920185.1. GTDB lineage: Bacteria > Bacillota > Clostridia > Lachnospirales > Lachnospiraceae > CAMEJP01. The sequence goes on from CAMEJP010000013.1 coordinate 18,599, forward strand.
TGGCATATTATTCTTTACAAGCTGCATGACAATTTCCGTATTTTTCTCGGTAACAGGGAGCATGGCAGCGTCCAGTGCCTTCTGTGCGAACAGATTTTCGCTGTTTTCCCCTGAAATAAGGGGTTTTAAGACAATCTGTTTTTCATTGTCGTTATTTACCTCAAATGTTATGGTATCCCCTATATTTACAGGCATATTTCCCGTAAGAGCTGCTTTTATGGCAGAATTATTTACATTAATGGTCACTTCATTTCCCATAATGTCTAGAACAGACGCCGTTACCTTATCGCCCGTGGCAAGACTTTTAAGCATGCTTAATGCGTCGCTCTCGCTGTCTGCCTTAGCTTCAAGCATAATTCCAGCATTGCCTGCTGAGTTAATGTTGTATTCATTTTTCATATATTGGGAAATATTGACATTAACATTATTCATAGTTCTTCACAAAGCTCCTTCTATGAATAGGACATAATCCGTATTCCTTTATTGCCTTAATGTGTTCCGCCGTACCGTATCCTTTGTTCTTCTCGAAAGCATACTGCGGATATTCTTTTGCATAATCTTCCATCATGCGGTCTCTTGTAACCTTTGCCACAATACTTGCCGCACCAATGGTTATGCTCTTTGCATCGCCTTTTATAATAGGCACCTGCGGTATAGTTACCTCCGGTATGGTTACTGCGTCATTAAGCAGAACATCAGGAACAACCGGCAAATCGGCTATCGCAATACGCATAGCTTCATATGTTGCCTGCAAAATGTTTATTTCGTCTATCCTCTGGCTTGGCACTATTCCAATGCCTATTCCGACCGCCTGTTCCACCAGAATGTCGTAAAGTTCATCTCTCTTTTTTTCAGAAAGCTTCTTGGAATCATTGATATAAAGTATATCGCAATCTTTAGGAAGTATAAGTGCACATGCCACCACCGGACCTGCAAAAGGTCCTCTTCCTACCTCGTCAATGCCTGCAATATATTGGCAGTGTGAATACAGCCTTTCGTATTCCTTTATGCTTTCTGTTCTTTGTCTTTCTTCTTCAAGCTTTTTTAACTGCTTTTCCGTCATCTTACATGTACCTGCCGTGTTCTTTGGATTATTTTATATAAATGTCTATCTGTAATGGACTTTTGTTTCTTTTTGCATAAATACCTATCTGTGGCGCACAAAACCGAATTTGTTGAGCGGGAACAGTCTTATCCACGCTCTGCCTATAATATCATTTCTGTTTACCTTAAATACAGTTTTATCCCTGCTGTCCCTGCTAACATTTCTGTTATCACCGAGAACAAAATATTCATTTTCTCCAAGTTCTATCGGTTCTTCTGCAAGACCCGGGTCGATTATATAATCTTCATATCCGTAGGGGTCATCTAACGGCGTGTTATTTATGTATATAACTCCGTCATAAATCTGTACCGTTTCACCCGGAAGTCCTATAATTCTCTTGACATAATATGTATCGGCAAGATAACGGAATTTAAGAACAATAACATCATATCTTTGAGGTTCCCTGAAATCATAAGTTACCTTGTCAATAAGCACTTCATCACCGTTTTCAAGAAGCGGATACATGGAATCGCCCAATATTACTGTCTTCTGACACACAAAAGCCAGCACCACAAAAACTATAAGTATAATCGAAAGCACATACAAAATGCTGCTTATAATTGCTCTTCTTATCTTTCTGTTTCTGTTTCTTTTTATATAATCCATAATTTTCTCCAATCTAAAGTGCAAGTGTAGGAACGCACTTCAAACATATCTGCGTCACTGGTAATCCTTTGCAAATTCCAAGGTTATATTACCGAGTCTTCCGGCTCTGAAATCATCCAAAAGCAAATCCGCAGCCTTTTTGTAATCTGTCACGTCTCCTGCTTTCTTACAGCCGCGCACATTTCCTACCGCCTCCAGAATACTTACAGGTGTTCCTTCTTCAGAGACTCCATATTTTGCGGAAATGCTTCCCGGATAAACGCTTCTTAAAAATTCTATCAGTTCAATAGAAAGTTCTTCTACATTTAAAATTTCATCATTCACTGAACCGATAAATGCAAGTCTTGTACCTACCTGTTCATCCTCAAACTTAGGCCACAGTATGCCCGGAGTGTCAAGAAGTTCTACATTCTTATTAAGCCGTATCCACTGTTTTCCTTTGGTTACTCCCGGCTTATTACCGGTCTTTGTGCATGCCTTTCCGGCAAACGCATTGATAAATGTGGATTTTCCTACGTTCGGAATGCCTACTACCATGGCTCTTATAGGCCTGTTCTTAATGCCTCTTCTCTTATCTCTTTCTATCTTTTCTTTACATGCCTCCAGAATAACTCCGTTCAAGGACTTTATTCCCATTCCGCTCTTTGAATTAATCTTTGCAGTCTGAAAGCCTTTTGATTTGAAATAAGCCATCCATTCTTCATTTGCCCTGTCGCCTGCCAGATCAGACTTGTTTAGCAGAATGAGTCTTGCTTTATTCTGTGCCAATGTGTCTATATCAGGATTTTTACTGCTCACCGGGATGCGGGCATCCACAAGCTCTATCACCAAATCTATAAGCTTAATATCTTCCTGCATCATTCTTTTTGCTTTGGTCATATGACCCGGATACCATTGAATTTTCAAGTTATTTCCTCCATTTTCAAAATTACAGACTTTTAAACCTATTAAGCGGTGAATATATCAGCCACACTTTTCCTATAATTTCGTCCTTAAATACCATACCTACCGTGGTCTGTCTGCTGTCCTCGCTGTTATTTCTGTTATCGCCCAAAACAAAATATTCGCCTTTTGCAAGCGTGATTTCATTTTCTGCCACACCGGCATTGTATATAATACCCTTGACGACATCATCCTTAAGTTTTTCACCGTTAATATATATGTTTCCGTCCTTTATGAGTATCTTCTCACCCGGAAGTCCTATAATTCTCTTGATGTAGTATTTTTCGTTATCTCTTTCAAACACCACCACATCAAAACGTTTTGGCTCCGAAACCTCATATGACGCCTTATCTATAAGAACCTTATCGCCGTTTTCCAGTACATTTTCCATAGAATGACCGATAACCGTTACACGGTCAAAGAAAAATGTAGCCGCCATATATGCAAGACACACAACAAATACAATATCAACAAACCATTTGATACTTTCCTGTAAAATATTATGCTCACGATATTGTTTTCTATAAGTTATCATAATTACCTCTTATTCACAACACAGCGTAGGTATACGCCTTAATTATCTTCTACGTCTTATGCGTCTTCTGCGTTTCTTTCTGTTCAGTCCTCGTGCATAAGCCACACACAAAAGTCCCAGTATAAGACAGCACACAACCATAACTATATATATGATTTTCCTTCTTGCATTGTTTTGACTTTTTTCCAATTCTCTTTTACTTTCTTCTTCAGCCTGCGACTGCTTTATGGACTCTTCCTGTCTCCTTGACTCTTCCTGTCTTCTTGATTCCTCTTCGATGCGCTCCTGTTCTTTTCTTGATTCTTCTTCGCGTCTTATACGTTCCTGTTCCCCGTAGGAAACCACATTTTCCATCATATCATTATTTTTATCGACACCTACAAGACTGCGGTACAGACCAAAGTCAGCAATGCTGTATTGATTTGTATCAGACACATAAAACCAGCACCACTGCTGTGATACATGCTGCTTATATGCTGCACTTGCCGCTTCAACGGCATTAAGCCCGTTAAAATGAGACAATGCTTTTTTTGTATCCAGCTTTATCTTATTTTCCTGCCACAAATGCAGATATGTCTTAGGTACATCATATGCTCCGTACTTTTTGGCAGATTCCTCATATTTTGAGGCATCATTGCTTACATTTACTGCCTCGCATACAGCCTTGGCAACAAGCATATGTGTGCCATGTCCGTATTCTCCGTTTATATCCTGAGTAACGACAACAAGAGGCTTATATTTTCTTATTTTCTCCACAAAAAATGCGACCGCATCATCATAGCAAAATATTTTTTCAGCCTGTTCAAGATTTTCGGCATAAAGGTCATTAAAATTTCCGTTTTCAGGGTAATGTCTTACGCCTATGCTCCACAATCCGTCAAGTTTTTCATGTTCACGAATTATGGTACCTGTGTCATACGTCGAAAAATAAAGTACCTGTACATCAAGCTTTCTCTCTGCCGCATACTCTGCAAGAACGCCTCCCAGAAAGAGAATCTCATCATCTGCATGAGTGGATATGACAAGTATATCCGCCTTTTCACAGCTTGGCTCCCAGACCTGTACATCCTCAGGAAGCTCACCGCTTGAGTAGGCATATATATCGCATATTCTGTTGCCCTGCGGCATGGTAAGTACCACACTTTCGGCTCCTGATTCTATTTTAATATATTCGTGACGAAATCCGTTTACTCCTCCCGCAACTGTCTTACCGTTGTAGGATACCGTGTATTCCTTCGGTTCATAGTACCACTTTATATAGATTCCATATATTGCTTCATTTGACGTAACAGTAAGAGTTCCGTTTTCCGGAATGGTCATATATGAATAATATGAGCCGTCCGTTATATCCGATGTAGCCCTGCCGTCTGATGATGTTATGTTTATGTTTAAAGGCTGCGCGGGCGCTATGTCCAATGCCAATACATCTCTATGAATTCCTAATATTCCTAATATAATAAATGCGAAAACGCATATGTATTTTTTTAACATTTATCTTTGCCTCCGTAGATAATTATCCAAGCATAGTATAGCACCAAAACAGCATATTTTCAACATTTTAATAGGCAAAGCAAAAGAAAAAGGCGTCTTCTGACGCCTTAATTAGTATCATATTATTTTACTAACTCTTTAACCTTAGCAGCCTTACCTACTCTTGTTCTGAGGTAGTTAAGCTTAGCTCTTCTTACTTTACCCTTTCTTACAACTTCAACCTTTACTACGTTAGGTGAGTGTAATGGCCATGTCTTCTCGACACCAACGCCGTTAGAGTTCTTTCTTACTGTAAATGTAGCTCTGTTAGAACCACCCTGCTTCTTTAAAACAGTTCCTTCAAAAACCTGAACTCTTTCGCGGTTTCCTTCCTTAATCATAGCTGATACTCTTACTGTATCACCTACATTAAACTGTGGAACTTCCTGCTTCAACTGAGCAGCTTCGATGTTCTTAATAATCTCGTTCATTTGTGACCTCCTGTATTTAATTAGATGTTCTTAATACAAATATGTAACAGAGGACCATCCCTTCTTCACAACAAATGATATGATATCATATTTATCCGTATTATGCAAGTACTTTTTTTATTTTTCCAATAAATCCGGACGATATTTCCTTGTTCTTTCCAAAGATTTCTCAAGTCTCCATTTTTCTATGTTTCCGTGATGTCCTGAAAGCAATACCTCCGGCACCTTTTTTCCTCTAAATTCTTCAGGTCTTGTGTATTGAGGGTATTCCAAAAGATTGTTTGAAAATGTTTCTGTCTGTGCGCTTTCCTCATTATTCAGAACACCTTTCACAAGTCTTGATATGGTATCAATCATAACCATGGCAGGGAGCTCGCCGCCGGTAAGCACATAATCTCCGATGGACACATAATCCGTGACTATCTCCTCAAGTACACGCTCATCAACGCCTTCGTAATGTCCGCATAAAAATATAAGATTATCTTCTTTTGCAAATTCCTTTGCCATGCCCTGGTTAAATGTGTGACCCTGCGGAGTAACATAAATAACTCTCGGATTAACAATGCCATTTTTCTTCGTTAAATCAGCGTAAGCGTCATATATAGGCTGTGCCTGCATTACCATTCCTGCACCTCCGCCATACGGATAATCATCTACTTTTTTATGCTTATTCTGCGAATATTCACGTATATCCACAGCATTTACACTGATAATTCCGTTTTTAATGGCCCTGCCCGTTATACTTTCATTCAACCCATTGATAATCATATCGGGAAATAATGTCAAAACGTGAAAATTCATCAGTCAATAAGTCCTTTCATCAAGTGAACCGTAACCTTTCCTTCCTCAAGGTTTACATCAAGTATGCAATCCTTTATGGCAGGCAGAAGCACTTCCTTTCCGTCATCCATGGTAACGGCATAGACATCATTTGCTCCGGTCTGAAGGACGTCCGTCAGCACTCCGAGACGTTCTCCTTCGTCAGTAAACACTTCTAAATCTATAAGGTCACAGATATAATTTTCATTTTCGCCTAAAGGAAGTGCATCCTTCCTATCTATCAAAATGTCATATCTGACATATTTTTCAACGTCATTTATATTGTTGATACCCTTAAATTTGAGAATAACCAACTCTTTGAAATATTTGACCGACTGTATGTCAAGCACTTGTCTTTCCTTGCCGTTTGACAAAATTACCTCTTTTAGAAGTTCAAATCTTTTTACATCATCAGTCGTAGGATATACCTTAACCTCTCCGGCTATTCCATGAGTCTTGGTGATAACACCTATTCTTAAAAAATCTTCCATAACATTCTCCGTTCCGCCATAATTACAAAAGCAGCCCCTTTAAGCCGCCATATACACCAAATACGCGTTATACGGCAGCCCTATGCGCTGCTCTCATACTACATAATATCAACAATAACCTTTTTGTCTTCTTTCATAGCGGCTGCTTTCACAACTGCACGGATAGACTTAGCTATACGTCCCTGCTTGCCGATTACCTTTCCCATATCAGAAGGTGCAACCTTAAGCTCAACTACCGTAGCTTTATCCTTTACAGTTTCGGTAACCACTACTTCTTCAGGATTGTCAACTAGTGCTTTAGCTATTACTTCTACTAATTCTTTCATGAAAATGTCACCTCCACTAGTCTTACTCTGTGATACCTGCAAGCTTAAAAATCTTACTTACAACCTCTGTAGGCTGAGCTCCGTTAGCTAACCACTTCTTAGCTGCTTCCTCATCTACTGAAAAAGTGCTAGGGTCATTGTTAGGGTCATAAGTACCGATTTCCTCGATAAATCTTCCGTCTCTTGGAGATCTTTCGTCTGCAACTACTATTCTATAGAAAGGAGCCTTCTTCTGACCTAATCTCTTTAATCTAATCTTTACCATTACATTTTCACCTCCTTAGGTTTGTTAAAGCTATATGTTAAAATTCATAGGAATTTAAACAACTATTTGAATGGGAATCTGAATTTTCCCTTTTTTCCGAAGCCGCCCATCATACTTGGCATCTTCTTCATCATCTGCTTCATCTGGTCAAACTGCTTTACCACTCTGTTGACCTCGCTTATATCAACGCCGGCGCCTTTTGCAATCCTGTTCTTTCTTGAAGGATTCAGAAGTTCAGGCTTGGCTCTTTCTGCCTTTGTCATGGAAAGAATAATGGCTTCTACCTTATCAAGCTGTGCCTGAGCTCCGTCCATGTCAACATCGGAAGTATTGACATTTCCCATGCCCATTCCGGGAAGCATGTTAAGAATACTTCCTATTCCACCCATGCCTTTTATCTGGCGCATATTTTCAAGGTAATCATTGAAATCAAACTCAGCTTTTTTGAGCTTACGTTCCATTTCTTTTGCCTTATCCTCATCAATCTGGCTTTCAACTTTTTCGATAAGAGTAAGTACATCACCCATACCGAGTATTCTTGAAGCCATTCTGTCTGGATAAAACTGTTCGAGGTCGGAAAGCTTCTCGCCCATACCTGCATACAATATAGGCTTGCCGGTAACAGCTTTTATCGAAAGGGCGGCACCGCCTCTTGTATCGCCGTCAAGCTTTGTAAGTACCACGCCGTCTATTCCGATTTTCTCGTTAAACGACTGTGCCACATTTACCGCATCCTGACCTGTCATGGCATCAACCACAAGTATGGTCTGGTCTACCGATACATTTGACTTAATATCTATAAGTTCCTGCATCATGTCTTCATCGACATGAAGACGTCCTGCAGTATCTATAATAACAACATTGTTGTCATTTGCTTTTGCATGTTCAATACCTGCTTTTGCGATGTCAACCGGACTCTGGTTAGTACCCATGGCAAATACAGGCACTCCCTGCTTTTCGCCGTTAATTTTCAACTGGTCGATTGCTGCGGGTCTGTATACGTCGCAGGCAACAAGAAGAGGTCTTTTACCTTTAGCCTTGAGTTTTCCCGCAATCTTTGCAGTAGTTGTGGTTTTACCGGCACCCTGAAGACCTGCCATCATAATGACTGTAATTCCACCGCCGCTCTTAAGAACAATCTCGGTGGTCTCAGAGCCCATAAGCTTTATCATTTCTTCGTTTACAATCTTAATAACCATCTGTCCCGGATTAAGACCGTTCAAAACATCCTGTCCTACTGCTCTTTCTTCTACCGCTTTGACAAACTGTTTGACTACTTTGAAGTTGACATCCGCTTCAAGAAGCGCTATCTTAACTTCTTTCATAGCAGCTTTGACATCCGCTTCTGACAATCTGCCTTTGCCTCTTAAATTTTTAAAAATATTCTGCAGCTTACCTGACAAGCTATCAAAAGCCATAACATCAATCCTTTACATATTGTCTAATATCTCATCGGAGATTTCCAATATCTTATCAATGCAAATATCATCATGTGATTTTTTATACTGCTTAGTATATGAATTTATCTGATTTACAAGTGCCTTTGTCTTTTCAAACTTTTCAACAAGATGAAGTTTATCTTCATAGTCTGTCAGAATCCTGTCACATCTCTTGACAAGCTCATGCACTCCCTGCCTGCTTATACCGTGAAGCTCCGCTATCTCAACAAGTGCCAGATCCTCCAGCACAAAGCTCTCATAAATCTCTTTCTGATGCTCCGTCAGCAGTTCCCCGTAAAAATCATACAACATGGCTCTCCTGACTTTCATATCTAAAGTATTCAATTCAATCACCAAATAGCATATTACTATATACAAAACACCTTGTCAAGTATTTTTTATTGACAAGGTGTTGTTTTTTTCGTTTTCTATGTATTATTTTGCATACACTTACAGGCTTGGTTTTACATTTCTCGGATTATATCCTGCTTTTCTGAGTGCCTCACATATTTCTTCTTTGTGGTCATGTCCAAAAGCTTCGATGGTAATTCTAAGTTCAACCGCCGCATTTCTGTTGGTACTTACAAACTGGTTATGCTCAAGCTTAATGACATTTCCTTTGAGTTTTGCTATAACATCAGCAACACGTACAAGTTCACCCGGCTTATCAGGAAGCAGTACGGATACCGTAAATATTCTGTCACGCTCTATAAGTCCGTGCTGAACAATGGATGACATAGTGATAACATCCATATTGCCACCGCTTAATATGGCAACTATCTTCTTTCCGTTATCCTTTATGTGCTTTACTGCTGCCGCAGTAAGAAGTCCTGAGTTTTCCACTATCATCTTATGGTTTTCAACCATATCAAGGAAAGCCACTATAAGTTCTCTGTCCTCTACCGTTATAATATCATCAAGATTTTCCTGAAGATATGGGAACAACAGATTGCCCGGAGTCTTAACGGCAGTACCGTCGGCAATGGTATTTACCGCAGGCAGCGTAACAACCTTTCCTGCCTTTAACGATTCCTGCATACAGTTAGCTCCGGCAGGCTCTACACCTATAACCTTAATCTTAGGATTGAGAAGTTTTGCAAGAACCGATACGCCCGTTGCAAGTCCGCCGCCTCCTATTGGAACAAGTATATAATCAACCGTAGGAAGTTCCTTTATAATCTCCATTGCAATAGAACCCTGACCTGTAGCTACATCAAGGTCATTAAACGGATGTATAAATGTATATCCCTCTTCCTTTGCAAGCTTCATGGCATACTCGCAAGCCTCGTCATATACGTTTCCGTAAAGTACAACCTCGGCTCCATAGCTCTTGGTTCTGTTTACCTTGATAAGAGGCGTAGTCGTAGGCATAACGATTACCGCCTTAACTCCGTATATCTTAGCTGCATAAGCAACACCCTGTGCATGATTTCCGGCAGAAGCAGTAATAAGACCCTTGCTTCTTTCCTCCTCAGACAATGTACTTATCTTATAATAAGCTCCTCTTACCTTATATGCACCCGTATACTGCATATTTTCAGGCTTAAAATAAACCTTATTTCCGCTTACACTACTGAAATACTCACTATACACAAGGTTAGTATTAAGCGTAACCTCTTTTACCTTCTCCGCAGCTTCTTCAAACTTATCCAGTGTCAGCATAAATCATTCTTCTTTCATCTTATTTTTAAAACTTTTTATATTATAGCACCACGAAATCAAATGTCAATATTCTAATTTTCTTCTTCCGGCTGTGCCACATCAAACAAGGCGTTAACAAAATCGTCTGTGTTAAATTTCTGCAAATCTTCAACTTTTTCTCCGACGCCTATATATTTCACGGGTATTCCGTACTCTGCCTGTATTGCGATGGCTATACCGCCCTTCGCCGTACCGTCCATCTTAGTGAGAATAATTCCCGTAATGTCAGTTACCTCTTTAAACTCTCTTAACTGAGCAAGAGCATTCTGTCCTGTGGTGGCGTCAAGCACTATAAGATTTTCGCGGTAAGCGTCAGGATATTCCCGTTCTATAATCCTGTCTATCTTTTTAAGCTCTGCCATAAGATTTTTCTTGTTGTGAAGCCTTCCTGCCGTATCGCACAGAAGTACGTCTGCCTTTCTTGCCTTTGCAGCAGCAAGAGCGTCAAATATGACAGCCGCAGGGTCAGAGCCCTCACTTTGGGATATAATCTCCGTTCCTGTCCTGTTTGCCCACTCCGTAAGCTGCTCTATTGCAGCAGCACGAAATGTATCCGCAGCAGCCATTATTACTTTTTTGTCCATTTCCTTAAGGTGTCCCGCAAGTTTTCCGACAGATGTTGTCTTTCCTACGCCATTTACGCCTATAACAAGAACAACTGACTTTCTGTTCTCAAATTCGTAAGCATTTTCTCCAAGACTCATCTGATCTTTAATGCTGTTAATCAAAAGCTCCTTGCAGTCAGCAGGTTTCTTAATTTTTTCTTCCTTTACCTTTTCCTTGAGGTCATCTATTATCTTTTCGGTAGCAGTAACGCCTATGTCTCCCATGATAAGAGTTTCTTCAAGTTCATCATAAAAATCGTCATCAAGCTCCGAAAATCCGCTGAATATCGAATCAATTCCGGATACTATATTATCTCTTGTCTTTGCAAGACCTGAAACTAATTTTCCAAAAAATCCCATTACATTTCCTTTCTAGGCACGTTTCTCCTCTAATGCTCCATCAAGCATGTCAACCGATACAAGTGTTGATACGCCTTTCTCCTGCATTGTAATACCGTAGAGTCGGTCTGCCTGTCCCATAGTGCCTCGTCTGTGAGTGATAACTATAAACTGAGTATGCTTTGTCAGTTTGTGAAGATACTGAGCAAATCTTCCTACATTGGAATCATCAAGTGCAGCCTCTATCTCATCAAGAAGACAGAAAGGCGACGGTTTAAGATTCTGTATGGCAAAGAGAAGTGATATCGCCGTAAGTGCCTTTTCACCACCCGAAAGCTGCATCATATTCTGAAGTTTCTTTCCCGGAGGCTGAGATATAATTCTTATGCCTGCCTCAAGGATATCCTCATCTTCAACAAGCTCCAGCTCTCCCTTTCCTCCGCCGAAAAGTTCTTTAAATACCTTGTCAAACTCTACTTTAATCTCTTCAAACTTCTCCATGAACTGTTTTCTCATACCTGAGTCAAGCTCATCAATAATCTTAACGAGTGCTTCCTCTGACTTAACCAAATCGTCATGCTGATTTTTAAGGAATTCGTATCTTTCCGATACCTCCTTGTAATCCTCAATAGCATTTACATTGACATCTCCAAGTGCTTTTATGCTGGTCTTTAAGCCTGCTATGTTTTTCTTCAATTCGCTTACATTTGTAAGCTGCTCGTCTTTGAGCTCCTTTGCCGTGCCATATGTAAGCTCATATTCTTCCCACATATAGTTATACTGTGCTTCCTTTGAAGTTTCAAGCTTTTCAAGCTGACCGTTAAGCCTGTATAATTCCTTGTCGAGATCATTTATTTTTGAAGATAATGCCTCACGTTTTTCAAAAAATTCTTTGTGACTTGCATTGTTTTTGTCTTTTTCTTCTTTCAATGCCGCTATCTTCTCTTCGTACTCTTTTGTCAGGCAGGCTGCTTTTTCAATCTGTTCAAATATAATCTTAATCTGTTCTTCTTTAGCCTTTATCTCGTCATTTGCCATACCCGTTCGGTTCGTAAGTAATGAAAGTTCACCTTCAAGTCTTTCTATATCAGCACTTACACGGTTCATGTTTTCCTTTGCAAATGCTGCATTCTGAGATACTCCGGCAAGCTCTAAATGACATTTTTCAGAGACCTTAACCTGTTCGCTCTGCTCATCCTTAAGATTTTCAAGTTCATTTATTCTGACACTTATATATGCCTCGGTTTCCATATTTTTCCCGTCAAGCTCTTTAATCTTAGAAAGTATCTCAAGAACATTTCCCTTTATATCTTCTATCTGCTTTTCAATCTCCGCAGACTCCTTCTGGCTTTCTCTGTATATGTTTTCTATCTCTTTCTTCTTGTCAATTGCCTGCTTCAGTGAAAGTTCAAGAGTGTTCTTTTCAAGCATTTTTGCCTGCAGAGTTTCAGAATTATCCGCAAGGTCGCTTCTTATGTCATTGAGGAATTCTCTCTGACGTGTCAGGTCATTTTTCTTGCTCTCCAAAAGCTCTTCCGATGTCTTTAACTGTGCCTCCAGTTCCTCAATTTCTCTCCTTCGCCCAAGAAGATTGCTTGAATTCTTAAAGGCTCCGCCTGTCATGGAACCGCCCGGACTTATCAGTTCTCCCTCGACAGTTACCATTCTTATGGAATGTCTGTACTTTCTTGCAATCTTTAAAGCATTGTCAATATTATCGACAACAAGTATTCTTCCGAGAAGATACTTTGACAGGGTTTCAAATCTGTCCTCAACCTTCACAAGGTCACTTGCAATTCCAAGAACACCCTGCTCACAGGTAGCTTCAGGAACATTAAATGCCGTAGCGCTTATTGCAGACAGAGGCAGAAATGTAGCACGTCCGAATTTATTTTCTTTAAGATAGGCAATAAGCGTCTTTGCAGTATCCTCCGTATCGGTAACAACATTCTGTATGGTGCCTCCGAGAGCTGTTTCTATGGCAATTTCATACTTTTTGTCAACACTTATGATATCTGCCACAACGCCAAGAATACCTTTTACACTGCTCTTTTTATCCATAACGCGTCTTATACTGTTTCCGTATCCATCATACCTTTCGGCAATATTTTTCAAAGACTCCAGCTTTGAGTTGATGATGTGATATTCCTGCTGTGCCTTTACAATATCGCTGTTTATGACATTTATATCATTTTTTATCTTTACAACCTGGTCTTCAAGTTCAGTATTTGTAAGATTAAGCTCGCTTATGAGATTTTCAAGCTCCGTGCTCTGCTTATTAAGAAGCTCAATACTCTCATCCTGAGTATTCTTCTCATTTTTTCCTTTCAAAAGCTGTGAATTAAGAGTAGCCTTACGGATGTTAATCTGTTCAAGCATAGCCTCATAACGCTGCATATTTCCTTTAGTCTGGGATTTCTCAGTCATTATTTCTATGATGAGTGACTTTTTATCCTCTATTTCATTTTCCGCTGCCTCAATCCTGTCGTTGATTTCGCTTAATGTTCTGTCGGCTTCTTCGCTTAACTTCCTTGCATTTTCCTCATTTACGGATACATTGTCGACCTCGTTTTTGTGCTTTTGATATTCTTCGTTTTTGCTTTTCAGTTCCTCCCGTATTGACGCAATACGTTCACCCAAATGCTCGTCATTTACTTTTGCGGTCTTTATCTGCTCATTAATTACATCTATCTGACCTTCAAGTTTTCCTTTATTGACAAGAACCTCATTGGCAGATTTGTTGCATTCGTCTATGCTTGCAGAAATATCTTCCAAAGACTTTTCAACTGTCTCATACTCCTGCTTTATTTTATCATAATCTTCTCTTGCTAAGTTAAGGTCGCTCTCCACAATGCCAAGCTTATTCGATATGTCCTTTTCCTGCTCTCTTATTCTGTCATTTTCGATAAGGAACATATTTACATCATATCTCTTAAGTTCGTCCTTATATTTAAGGTACTGCTTCGCCTTTTCCGACTGTTTTTCAAGCGGGCCTACCTGTTTTTCAAGCTCTGATAAAATATCATTGATTCTGACAAGATTAGCCCTTTCGTTCTCCAGATTCTTGACAGCCACATTTTTTCTTTTCTTGAATTTCACAATGCCGGCCGCCTCGTCAAAAAGTTCTCTTCTCTCTTCAGGCTTTCCGCTCAATATCTTGTCAATCTGACCCTGTCCTATAATGGAATAGCCTTCCTTACCGATACCCGTATCATAAAAAAGTTCATTTACATCCTTAAGACGACAGGCATTTCCATTTATAAGATACTCGCTCTCTCCTGAACGAAATACCTTTCTTGACACTACAACTTCGTCGTATTCAACAGGCAGGGCATGGTCTGAATTGTCAAGCGTAATTGACACATAGGCATAACCTATGGGTTTTCTCGTCTCAGTTCCTGCAAATATAACATCTTCCATTTTTGCGCCTCGAAGCTGTTTTGCCCTCTGCTCACCGAGAACCCATCTTACTGCGTCTGCTACGTTACTCTTTCCACTTCCGTTAGGTCCCACAATGGCTGTAATACCATTATGAAATTCAAATACTATCTTATTGGCGAAGGACTTAAAACCCTGCACCTCAATACTTTTTAAATACATATTTCCTCGCAATTCCTATGACATTTTTTACCTTTTCCGCCTTTTTATAACGGAAAGTCTTATCATGTTCTTTTATATTTTAATTTTGTAAGTGCATCAAATGCCGCATGCTGCTGGGCGCCCTTTTTCGTTCCGCCCCTTCCCGTGCCTATAACCTGACCTGCAAGAAGAACCGCCATCTCAAAGGTCTTTTTATGGTCCGGTCCGCTTTCGCTTATAAGCTCATAGACAGGTGTATATTTGTAATCACGCTGGCATACTTCCTGCAATATAGTCTTACTATCATAAAAGAGAGTTTTATTTTCTATGTCATTTAAAATATATTTGTGTATAAAATCTTTTGCATTAGTAAAACCACCATCAAGGAAAATGGCACCTATAACTGCTTCCATCGCGTCTGATGTCACAGAAGCCCTTCTTCTTCCACCGCTTCTGTCTTCACCGTGTCCTACATAAAGATATTCTCCAAGTCCTATCTCAGCCGCTGCCTGTGCAAGACTTTCCTCACACACAAGACTTGCTCTTAATCTTGACATATCTCCTTCCGACATAGTTTCGTTGTTTAAATATATAAATTCACTTGACACTACCTCCAAAACCGCATCGCCTAAAAATTCCAGACGTTCATTGCAGTACAATGCACCCTTCTGTCTTTCAAATGCGTATGAGCTATGTGTAAGGGCTTTTTTAATCAGTTCCTTGTCTTTAAAGGTATATCCTATTACTTTCTCGAGACTTGATATATTTGTGTTCAAATTCACACCACCTTTGACAGATACTCTTATGCTAACGAAAGACTGCCAGAAACACACAATAACTGGCAGTCTTAAAAAACATAATCCAAGTATAATTATTAGTTATTCATTGCGCTTTTAATTTGCTCTACTGCGTCGCTTACCGTAACTATGCTTTCAGCAGCATCATTTGGAATTTCAATGTCGAACTCTTCCTCTATACCCATAATTATCTGGAATACGTCAAGAGAATCAGCTCCTAAATCATCCACAAATGTTGTGTCTAATGTAATGTCATCAGCCTCTACATTAAGCACCTCAGCAATAATTTTCTGCAACTTCTTAAATTCCATTTTAAATTTCTTCCTTTCCTACTCTTCGTTTAGAATAACTTCTTTAATCTTCTCGTTAATTCTCTGCTCCTTAAACCTGATACATTGAATTATTGAGTTAGAAACCTCTTTTGCCTTTGAACTTCCATGCGTCTTTACTACCAATCCGTTAAGACCTATAAGCGGAGCTCCTCCGTACTCACTGGCGTCAAAGGATTTAAGTACCTTTTTTAAAGAAGGCTTTATCAGCATAGCTCCGATTTTGCTTACGAAAGAACTCATAAGTCCCTTCTTAATCTCACTCACCAAAGCGGAGGCAGTACCTTCATAGAGCTTTAAAATAACATTTCCGACAAATGCTTCGCATACTATGACATCCGCATCTCCGTTAGGAATATCCCTGGCTTCGATACTTCCTATAAAATTGATGTCCGTACACGCTTTAAGCATAGGATATGTTTCCTTTACCAAAGCATTGCCCTTTTCTTCTTCTGCACCAATATTTACAATGGCTACTTTTGGATTTTTTATTCCAATTACATTTTCCATATAAATGGAACCCATCTTGGCAAACTGAACAAGATGTGACGGTCTTGCATCTACATTTGCCCCACAGTCAACAAGCAGAGAAACACCTTTTCTGGTAGGAATAAGCGGTGCTAACGGTGGTCTCTCAACACCTTTTATTCTTCCGGCAATAAGCTGACCGCCAACCAAAACGGCTCCTGTGCTTCCTGCAGATACAAATGCGTCCGCCTCGCCTTTCCTGACCATATTAAGACCAACCACAATGGAAGAATCCTTCTTGGTCCTTATAGCTATGACAGGTGGTTCTGCCGTTTCAATCACTTCAGTAGCATTGGCTACCTCAATCTGGCTCTCATTATATGTATATTCAGATAATTCTCTTTTGATAATTTCCTCTTTACCAACAAGTATTACCTTCAAGCTACTCTGTTTTCCAATAGCGTCTACGGCACCTTTTATAATCTCTGAGGGGGCATTGTCACCGCCCATGGCATCCACAACTACTGTAGTAACTAATTCACTCATTTTCTACCTCCTTGTCGCTATAAGGATAATATACTAAATTATTTTCCATAAATCAACTATAATTTTTGGAAGGACTGTAAAATTATGTTCCGCACTCAATATATTATACGCAAAAGACCTGCCGGCAAACGCCAACAGGTCTGATTTACTCTAATTACTCAACAGTAACGATTTCTTTTTTGTTGTATGCTCCACAAGCCTTGCATACTCTGTGAGGCATCATTAAAGCACCACACTTGCTACACTTAACAAGATTTGGAGCGCTCATCTTCCATGTTGCTCTTCTCTTATCTCTTCTAGCCTTTGAGCTTTTATTCTTTGGACAAATTGACATAGTCACACCTCCTTAAAGTTCTTGAAAATATCTCGGATAACTGACATTCTTGGGTCCATAGCATCATCAAAATCGCAGCTACAGGTCGCCTCATTGAGATTAGTTCCGCACCTGTTGCAAATCCCTTTGCAATCTTCCTTGCACAGGGTCTTCATAGGCAGATTAACCAAAATCTCACCATAAACCAATCGGTCTATGTCAAGGTTATACCCATCGATATAATCTTTTTCATCTAGTTGTTCTATCCTGTCCTGCTCGCTCTCGTCCAAATCAACCTCTTTGGCAATCTCAAACTCAAGCGGTGTCACCACGTCTGCAAGACATCTATCACAGGGAATAATCAGCGATAACCTGACAAATGCGCTAAGTTCAAGCTTTCTGCCGCCTATGTTGCGTACAGTAAGTTCAAACGGATGTTTGTCAATTATCTTATAAGAACCCAGCCGGCATGTAAATTCATCAATCTCCAAACCTGCTTCATAGCTCTTAGCCTTACCTTCTAAGGACAAAACCTCTGTTAAATTAATAAGCATATGATTGTCTCCAATTCACACTTTTCCTATTATAATCACACTGACGGAATTTGTCAACATTTTTTTATTATTTTATTAACGCAAGTGTCTCCTGTGCAATAGCAAGCTCTTCATTTGTTGGAATAACCATAAGTTTTACCTTAGATGAAGGTGTAGAGATAACTACCTCTTTACCTCTTATAGCGTTAGCCTCGTCGTCAATCTCAGCCCCAAGGTATCCGAGATAAGATACGATAAGCTTTCTCATGTTCTTGTCATTTTCGCCAAGACCTGCCGTGAAGCATATACCGTCAACGCCGTTCATGGCTGCCGTATAAGCACCGATATATTTTGCCACTCTGTAAGCAAATGCTTCAAGTGTATCCTTTGCAAGCTGGTTGCCTTCGTTCATGGCTGCCTCAAGGTCTCTGAAATCGCTTGAAATGCCACCTGACATACCGTACACACCTGACTTTTTGTTGAGCACATTGAGCATCTCGCTGAGAGTCAGTCCTTCTTTATTTGCAACAAACTCAACAACAGCAGGGTCAATATCACCTGATCTTGTTCCCATAATAAGTCCTTCAAGAGGTGTAAGTCCCATAGATGTATCTACACATTTGCCGTTTACGACTGCAGATACGGAAGCACCGTTTCCTAAATGACATACAATAACTTTTGAGTTATCAGGGTCAAGGTTACCTACCTCGTATGCTCTCTTTGATACGAAGCTGTGGCTTGTGCCGTGGAAACCATATCTTCTTACGCCATACTTCTCATAGTACTCGCGAGGAATTGCATAAAGATATGCCTTTGGAGGCATTGTCTGATGAAATGCCGTATCAAATACTGCCACATGAGGAACATTAGGCATAGCTGCCTGACATGCCTCAATACCGATAAGATTTGCAGGCATATGAAGAGGTCCTAAATCAAAACTATCTTTTACAAATTTCTTTAATTCATCATCTACTACGACAGAAGCTGAATATTTCTGTCCTCCGTGAAGTACACGGTGACCTACTGCAGAAATCTCATCCGTGCTTTTGATAACGCCATATGTAGCATCCTGAAGTGCTGAAAGTACACGCGATACAGCTACATCATGGTTAGGCATAGGCTGATCTATAACGTACTCTCCCTTTTCGTCAGACTTCTGTGTGAGTTTAGAACCGTCGATACCGATACGCTCGCAAAGACCTTTTGCAAGAACGCTGTCATTTTCCATATCGATAAGCTGGTACTTAAGTGATGAACTGCCACAATTTATAACTAAGATTTTCATTTTTCCTATATTCCTCCTGATTATTTTGCCTGTGCCTGAACGGCAGTAATAGCAACAACGCCTACGATATCATCAGCAAAGCAGCCTCTTGAAAGGTCGTTTACAGGCATTGAAAGACCCTGTAATACAGGACCGTAAGCGCCTGCCTTGGCAAGTCTCTGAACAAGCTTGTAACCGATGTTACCTGCTTCAAGGCTTGGGAATACAAGTGTGTTTGCATGTCCTGCAACCTTGCTGCCAGGTGCCTTAGCCTCACCTACACTTGGAACAAGTGCAGCGTCAAGCTGTAACTCTCCGTCAAGTGCCAGCTCAGGGAACTTCTCCTTTGCAATTCTTGTAGCTTCCTGAACCTTTGTAACATCATCATGCTTTGCACTTCCCATTGATGAATATGAAAGCATTGCAACCTTTGGCTCAGCTCCAACCAGCATCTTGAATGACTCTGCTGAAAGACCTGCTATCTCTGCAAGCTTCTCTGCATCCAAATCCGTATTAACGGCACAGTCTGCAAATACGAAAAGTCCGTTCTCGCCGCAGTCGCAGTTAGGAACTTCCATAAGGAAGAAACCTGAAACGCTGCTTATACCCGGCTTTGTCTTTAAAAGCTGAAGTGCCGGACGTATTGTATTTCCTGTTGAATGGCATGCGCCTGAAACAGCTCCGTCTGCATCTCCACACTTACACATAAGGCATGCGTAATACATATAGTCTTTTTCCATCTGCTCTTTTGCCATTTCAGGTGTAACACCCTTCTTGCTTCTGAGTTCTACAAACTTATCAATATATTTCTGCTTGTTAGGGTCATTGAATGGGTCAACAATCTTTGCTCCCGTTATATCAAAGCCCTCACTGTTCTTAGCGATTTCTTCAGGTGTACCAATGATTATAAGATTGGCAATACCCTCCTTCAAAATCTTCTCAGCAGCCTCAAATGTTCTCTTATCCATTGATTCTGGTAAAACAATAGTTTTCTTGTCGGCCTTAGCTCTAGCCATAATCTCGTCAATAAATGCCATGTTCTTGACTCCTCCTTGGTTTTGTTATAATACATAATTATACTCCAACAATTTCTTGTATACAAGAATAAATTTGAAAAACTTGGATTTTTTCTTGACGAAGCCTGTATTTATTTCTATACTTAAAAATGCTAAAAGACACTTAAACTGTTAATAATACGGATAAAAGTATGATTTTCATAAATGAAAGAAAGAGTGATAAAATATGCGTGCAGCAGGTATAATAACAGAATACAATCCGTTCCATAACGGTCACATGCATCACATAAGAGAAGCACTGCGATTAAGCGAATGCGACTGTCTTATATGCGTTATGAGCGGTAATTTTGTACAGCGCGGCGAGCCTGCCATATTTGACAAATTCCTGCGTGCCGGCACCGCTCTTTCATGCGGCGTTAATATCGTCGTTGAACTTCCTGTCAGATTTTCCGTATCAAGCGGCGAGAACTTTGCAAAGGGTGCCGTGGACATTCTGAGCGTTTTAAATGCAGACACTTTAGTCTTTGGCAGTGAATTTGCCGACCCCCACTCTTTTTCTGTTATGAAAAATATCGCACGGCTTCTGTCAGATGAGCCTGATGAATATAAATCATTTCTTCGCGAAGAATTAAGCCGCGGAAGCAGTTTCCCAAAGGCAAGGGAATATGCCCTCACAAGGTACTTTTCAATTCATAATGATGCAACAGACTCAAAAACAATGTCAAAAATTTTAAAGAGTCCTAACTGCATACTGTCAATCGAATATATGAAAGCCGTCAAAAAATCCAACTGTGGCATAAAGCCTATGGCTGTTCAGAGAACCCTTGACAACTACAATGACATCTCCATCACGGAATATGCTTCTGCCACCGCTTTAAGACATGCCATAAGGGAAGGAAAAGACATATCTTCACTCCTCTCTCCTGACATAACAGATGCCATGTCTGAGTTTGGCAGACTCTATCCGATATTTGCACAGGATATGACACACCTTCTCAATTACAGACTGGCAACACTTATAAATGAAAGTATACCTCTTGATGCTTTTCTTGACATTGACACAAAGCTTGCCAACAGAATTGTACGCAATTTTACGGGAACTTTATCTTTCGAGGAGCTTATATATTCCCTTAAAACCAAGGATGTGACATACGCAAAGATTTCAAGAGCACTTACACACATTCTGTTAGGCATCAGAAATGATATACCGGATGAATGCGGATATATAAGGCTTCTCGGTCTTGACAGCACAGGCAGGAAATATCTGAATAACATAAAAAAATCCACAAGCATACCTATAATCACCAAAACAGCCGATGCCGCAAGGGTCTTAGATAGCTCATGGATTAAAACATTTTCACAGGATATATTCGCTTCCGATATTTACAATCAGCTTCTTTTTACAAAATACGGCATCGCACAAAAAAGTGATTATAAAACTTCTCCAATCATAAAATTTTAAAATACCGTCATTCGCTTTAAAACGGTTTTTTAATTTTTAAAGCTGTGGATTGGAGCAGGGATTCTTCCTCCTCTGTTTACAAATGCCTCACAGTCAAATTTGTTTACAGCCATTACAGGAGCGTGACCTAACAATCCTCCAAATTCAACATTGTCTCCCACTTCTTTTCCATATACCGGGATGATTCTTACAGCGGTAGTCTTCTGATTAACCATACCTATGGCAGCTTCATCGGCAATGATACCTGAAATCGTTGAAGCTTTTGTATCTCCCGGTATGGCTATCATATCAAGTCCGACAGAGCATACACATGTCATAGCCTCAAGTTTTTCAATATTGAGTGCTCCATCGCACACTGCGTCTATCATGCCCTGATCTTCACTTACGGGAATAAATGCACCGCTCAATCCTCCCACATAAGAGGATGCCATAACTCCGCCCTTCTTTACCTGGTCATTAAGAAGTGCCAGAGCTGCCGTTGTTCCGGGAGCACCTGCTCTTTCAAGTCCTATTTCTTCCAAAATCTCAGCAACAGAATCACCTACTGCCGGCGTAGGTGCAAGTGAAAGGTCGATTATACCAAACGGTATTCCCATTCTTTTTGAAGCCTCAAGAGCCACAAGCTGACCTACTCTTGTTATCTTAAAGGCAGTCTTCTTGATTGTCTCACAAAGCTCGCCGAAATCCTTCCCTCTCACCTTGGTAAGTGCATACTTTACAACGCCCGGTCCGCTTACACCCACGTTTATGACTGCATCCGGCTCAGATACTCCGTGAAATGCTCCTGCCATAAACGGATTGTCATCAGGAGCATTGCAGAGTACCACAAGCTTTGCACATCCAAGCGAATCGTTATCCTTTGTAATCTCTGCCGTTTCTTTTATTACCTCGCCCATAAGCTTTACTGCATCCATATTGATGCCGGTCTTGGTGGAACCTACATTTACCGAACTGCATATAACATCCGTTTCAGCCAATGCTTCAGGTATGGAACGTATCAGAAGCTCATCGCTTGAGGTCATGCCCTTTGACACTATTGCCGAATATCCGCCGATAAAATTCACACCGACAGCTTTTCCTGCCCTGTCAAGCGTCTTTGCTATTGATACATAATCCTTAGGAGTCTTACATGCAGAAGCTCCGATTATTGAAACAGGTGTAACAGATATTCTTTTATTTACTATAGGAATACCAAAATCTCTTTCTATTTCCTTTCCGGTAGACACGAGATTCTTTGCTACTCTCGTAATTTTTTCATATATTTTTTCATTCAGCCTGTCAAGGTCGGAATCGCAACAGTCAAGCAGGCTTATGCCGAGAGTGATTGTACGCACGTCAAGATTTTCCTGCTCTATCATTTTATTGGTTTCACTTACTTCAAATATGTTAATCATGTCAATCTCCGTTCTAAAGCACTAAATTCTATGCATCTTGTTAAAAATGTCCTCATGCTGGCACTTTATGACAACACCTATCTCCTCGCCAAGCTTATCAAGCTCGTCAACAATATCCGCCATTGATTTTGACGCATTATTGAGGTCTACAATCATCATCATATTAAAGAAATCTGATACAATGGTCTGAGATATGTCAAGAATATTTATGTTATTATTAGCAAGATATGTACACACCTTCGCAATAATTCCTACTGTATCCCTTCCGACAACCGTAATAATAGTTTTTTTCATAAGCTTTCTCTCTTTCCTCCATTTTCATTTTCTAAAATTCTTTAATGGCTGTGACACCGTCTTTTCTGGCAACTTCAATATTGAAATCTCCTGCCTTATATTCC
>CAMEJP010000014.1 GCA_945920185.1 uncultured Eubacterium sp.
AGTTTCCCGCCATATACATATGAGATAATCTTTGGCAAATGTATTACTATTGCACCGTCGCGTTCTTTCCAATTGTACGCCTCGCACATAATATCCTGATACTTTGAATCCTTGTACATTGTAACATGAATATATCCTATACTTTCAAGTTCATCCTCTTTTTTTGGCCTACCATTTTCTCCGTAACCGTCAAAAATTAACTCGCCAAATATTCCGGCTACACCGCGAAGCGGTATGGAATGACCTGCACTGCCTGCTATCATATATTCTTTGTCGTCTATCTTTGCATCAAATGTGGCTACACACACATATTTTGCGTATTTTCCGGGTTCGGCAGTTGAACGTTCACTGTCTGATTTAACTGCTATGGCTTCGGTCGGCCGACATCCCCTTACAGTATAGACTGTCTGCTTAACGCCTTGTATCTCATGCACCATAGGAGTTCCGACTTTTTTTTCGGATAATTCTCCCATAGTTTCTATGTACAACTTATTATCCCAGAATATAAACATGTCCGCTGCAAATACATATCTTCCGATGTATTTATCATCAGTTTCTTCGTCATCATCCGGAACTAACTGATTGTACATATCATAAATAGCCTGTCCTAAGCTCTTTTTATGTTTCACCTCCAATCCGGTATTTTGTGCTTTAACAGTAATGCCCATATTAAGAAATATGCCAGCACACACAATAATCATACAGCAGCATATGACTGTTTTCAAAATTGCATATGTCCTCATTCTCTTTTTTGCTTTTTCGGATATTTTCCTTTCAATATCCAAAATCCATTGTTCTTCACTTTTCATAATCTTTTAACTCCGTTTTCAAAAGAGCCTCGAGTTCTTTCTTAGCCCGATACATAAGATTTTTAATTTGGTTCTTATTCTTGTTCATAACTTTTGCTATTGTATCATAAGTCATTAGCTCAAAATAGTGCAGATACAAAACCTGTCTGTATTCAACACATAGCTTTTCCATAGCTTCATAAAGTTCTCTATAATCACTATTTTTGATTACCTTGTTTTCAATATCCACCTCGTCAGGCAAATTCTCATGGCATTCATCAATAGATATCACGGTTAATCTTTTACTTTTTCTTAGGTAATTTACAGCTTTGTTTTTGGCTATAGAAAACAGATATGATTTGAAACTTTCCTCCTTTTTAAGCCTGCTTTTATGAAAAACAAGCTCACAGAAAGTATCCTCCATAAGATCCTCTGCTACATCCATATTTCTGACATACCCATTTATAAAAAGAATTAAGTGCGCACCATATTCTCTTATAATATCATTGAAGGCTTCATTATCACCCTCCAGAAAACGGTAATAATTACTCTTGCCGTTATCCATTTTATGTCCTCCTATATATTAGACGCAAAAATTGCAAAAAGTACTCGCGAAAATCGCAATGTTTTTAAAAAAATACAATCCTTGTTAACATAACTTGTTAACAAGGATTGTTATACGCTACAAATCTTCTTTTTCAATGGTTATAATGGTATCGTTATCAACATTGTTAAGAGTTAAAATCCTATTTGCCTGTCTTGTAACCGTTTCCTCAAAATAATTTCTTACCTCGCGGGCATTTGCAAAATCAGATGTCTTATTTTTTACTCTTTGTTCAAAATATTTTGTCAGATGTTCTTTAGCAGCATCAGAAAGCTTATACTGATTGTCAGCACACATTTTTTCAAAAATGGTAACTAACTCCTTAGCACTGTAATCTTCAAAATGAATTGTTCTGTTAAATCTCGACCTAAGACCCGGATTAGATGACAGAAATTCCTCCATCGGTTCCGGATAACCAGCTACAATAACTGCAAAATCAAGGCGCTTATCTTCCATCTCCTTAAGCAGGGTGTCTATTGCTTCCTGACCGAAATCCCCATCAGCTCCGTTGCTTAATGTATATGCCTCATCTATGAACAAAACTCCTCCGAGAGCCTCTTTTACAACGCTCTCCACCTTAGCTGCAGTCTGTCCCATATATCCGGCAACCATTCCTGCCCGTGATGTTTCCACAAGATGTCCCTTTGATAACATTCCAAGAGTCTTATATATTCTTGCTATCTGCCTTGCTATGGTAGTCTTTCCGGTTCCGGGATTTCCCGTAAATACCAAATGCATTCCTACATTTGGTACTTTAAGTCCGCGATTCTGCCTGATTTTTTGTACACGAATAAGATTGACAAGATTATTTACATCCGCTTTTACTCCGTCAAGACCTATGAGTTTATTTACCTCATTCAGGAGTTCTTCTATTGTACTTTCATCCTCAGGTTTGGGTGCAGCCTGTGCTACATTTTCAGGGAATATTCCAATTTCCTTTGCCGGTTCTGCATCAGCCTCTTCTAAGAGAACACCGCCTGCGTCTATCTTTACGCCTGCACCTACCATGTCGAAGGTAAGATAATCCACAGATTCCTCTTTCAAAATATATTTTATAACGTTATTGGTGTACAGATTAAACCATTCCAGTTCCTTATCTATAACCTTACCGTCAAGTGCTATCATATAGTAACCAAGCTCTTTTAACATCTTGTATACTTCTCTTGTATCCTTGTAAAAAGGCATACTGAAGCCTACAACATCTCTTTCTTCTTTAAGACATTCAATGATTGACAACGGAACTTTCTTTGCATAATCTATATCCGTAAGATTATTCATAACTGCATAATCTCTTATAGATATAATATTGAACTGAGTTCCCATAAGCTTATTGATAAATCTTAAATCCTGCATGGTTCTCATGTCCTTAGCCGATGTAAGAAAAACAAGAAGATTAAGCATATCCTTTTTCAATTTTTCAGACAGTTGTCCATCATTTTCATGTCTGTCGTCATACTTTTCACAGATTGAAAGTGATTTGTTGATAAGAGCAGGCAAATCAGTTTTCATATAAATTGTTTCCCTCACAGTCCATAACTACAATTACAGGAAAATTTTCCACCTGAAGTTCCCTTATAGCCTCTGTTCCTAAATCGTCATAAGCTATAACCGTTGACTTTATTATTCTTTTTGAGAGAAGTGCTCCTGCTCCTCCCACTGCCGCAAAATATACTGCACCGTTTCTTATAATGGCATCCTTTACCTCTTTTGAACGCTTTCCTTTTCCTATCATACCTTTAAGTCCAAGGTCAAGAAGAGTAGGTGCATACTTGTCCATTCTGCTGCTTGTAGTAGGTCCGGCAGAGCCTATCGGTCTTCCTTCTCTCGCAGGCGAAGGTCCCATATAGTATATTATATTATTATTCATTTCGAGAGGAAGTTTTTCTCCTCTCTCCAAAGCTTCATACATTCTCTTGTGAGCTGCGTCACGTGCCGTATATATGGTTCCCGTTATATATACATAATCTCCCGCACGGAGACTTTTTGCGTCATCATCACTTATTGGTGCATTTATATATCTATCCATAGTTTTCTCCATTTCGAAGCTTTATCCAAATTTTCAAATTACCCTGTGTATATGTCTGTTGACATGACAGCATATATTTATGCCTACCGGAAGACCTGCGATATGAGTAGGATATGTCTCAATATTTACGGCAAGTGCCGTTTTCCTTCCTCCCAGTCCTCCCGGACCTATTCCCAGAGCGTTAATTTTCTCAAGCATTTCATCTTCAAGGTCACGGACATATTGCTCCTTTGGTCTGTCGTTCAAATCTCTTGTGAGGGCGTGCTTTGCCATAAGAGCGCACTTTTCAAAAGTACCTCCTATACCTACTCCGACTACCATTGGAGGACATGCATTTGGTCCTGCGTCAGATACTGCGGTAAGTATTGCCTGCTTTACACCTTCTATTCCGTCAGCAGGCTTTAACATAAACACTCTGCTCATATTTTCACTTCCGAAGCCCTTCGGAGCTACAGTGATATCTACATTTTCTCCTTCCACTATCTCATAATGGATAATGGCAGGTGTATTGTCATTGGTGTTAACACGGTTTATAGGGTCCTTTACTACTGATTTTCTCAGGTACCCTTCCGTATATCCGAGACGTACGCCTTCGTTGATGGCATCAGTCAGGTTTCCACCCTCAAAATGTACCTCCTGGCCTACCTTTATAAATATTACTGCCATTCCCGTATCCTGACATATAGGTATCATATCCTCGGCAGCTATTTTAAGGTTTTCCTCAAGCTGACCAAGTATCTGTTTTCCAAGAAGTGACTCTTCTTCTGTTACAGCTTTTTCAAATCTTTCCTTCATATCGTCTGAAAGGAAATGATTTGCCTGTATGCACATTTCTTTTATGTTTTCCGTAACGGTTTTTACATTAATTGTTCTCATTATCGTTTGCGTCCTCTGAATTTTCTTCGTCATCAGTTTCCTCGTCGCCCACTCTTACTTTGGCAACCGTAGCTACCTTAACGCCCTCGTCAAGATTGATAAGCTTAACTCCTGAAGTGATTCTTCCGAGTACGGATATATCTTCAACCTTAATTCTTATGATGATACCTTCTGTTGTTATAAGCATTATCTCTCTGGTGTCATTAACTGCCTTGACACCTATAACATTTCCTGACTTATCGTTAATCTTGTAGCATTTAACACCCTTTCCGCCTCTGTGCTGTGCAGTAAATTCTTCGGTAGGCGTTCTCTTTCCGAGACCGTTCTCCGATACTATGAGAAGCTCACTTCCCTGTGTATCAAGCTGCATTCCTACTACTTCATCGCCATCATCAAGAGTCATACCGATAACACCCATGGCACTTCTTCCCGTAGGTCTTACGTCAGCTTCAGAAAATCTTATACACTGACCGTATTTGGTTACAAGGAAAATATCCTGTCCTTCTACAGTATGCTTAACTTCTATAAGTTCATCGCCGTCTCTCAATGTAATTGCCTGAATACCTGTCTTTCTTATATTTCCGTATTCCTTTACGGAAGTTTTCTTGACAATACCGTTTTTTGTAGTCATAAACAGATATTGATTTTCGTCGTATACCTCAATAGGTATAATGGCAGAAATTTTCTCCCCAGGCATAAGGGAAAGTATATTAACTATGGCAGTTCCTCTTGCGGTTCTGCTCGATTCAGGTATCTGATAAGCCTTTATCTGATATACTCTTCCAAGATTTGTAAAGAATAAGAGCGGCTTATGTGTGGTAGTCATAAGAAGGTCCTCAATATAGTCCTCCTCAAGAGTCTGCATACCCTTAATACCTTTTCCGCCTCTGTGCTGGCTTCTGAAATTATCTATTGTCATTCTCTTAATATATCCAATATTTGTCATGGCTATAACAGTACTTTCATCAGGAATCATATCCTCCATACTGATGTCAAGTTCATCATATCCTATTGATGTTCTTCTGTCATCTCCGTACTTGTCTGCTATTTCCTTAATTTCCGTTCTGATAAGCATAAGAAGCTTTTTCTCATCAGCAAGAATTTCCTTAAGCTCTGCTATTTTTGCCAAAAGCTCATTGTGCTCATTTTCAAGCTTCTCTCTCTCCAAACCGGTAAGAGCTCTAAGACGCATATCGACAATTGCCTGTGCCTGAATGTCAGTAAGTCCGAACTCTTCAATAAGGCTCTGTTTAGCCACTGCCACATTTTCAGAATGTCTTACTATGTGGATTACCCTGTCTATATTGTCAAGTGCTATAAGCAGACCCTGTAAAATGTGGTCTCTCTCCTCAGCCTTGTTAAGGTCATATTTAGTTCTTCTTGTAACTACGTCCTCCTGGTGGAGAATATAGTAGTGGAGCATATCCTTAAGATTAAGAATCTTTGGTTCATTATCCACAAGGGCGAGCATTATTACGCCAAATGTATCCTGAAGCTGTGTATGCTTGAACAAAAGATTAAGAACCACATTAGGATTTACATCCCTTCTGAGCTCTATGCATATTCTCATACCCTGTCTGTTGGATTCATCCCTGATTTCAGTGATGCCATCAATCTTTTTATCTCTTACAAGCTCAGCAATCTTCTCGATAAGACGTGCCTTATTTACCATATAAGGTATCTCTGTGACAACTATTCTGTTCTTGCCGTTTGCCATAGGCTCAATATCCGTAACGGCGCGGACTCTTATTTTGCCCCTGCCTGTTCTGTAAGCCTCTTCAATACCCATTTTTCCAAGAATGGTTGCACCGGTAGGAAAATCAGGACCCTTGACTATATCAATGATTTCCTCTATGTCTGTGTCCCTGTTTTCAATTACTCTGTTATCTATTATTTTGGCAACTGCGTCCACTACCTCGCGGAGATTGTGAGGAGGAATATTTGTCGCCATACCTACGGCTATACCTGACGTACCGTTTACAAGAAGATTAGGATATCTTGAAGGAAGTACTGTAGGTTCTTTTTCTGTCTCATCAAAGTTCGGAACAAAATCTACCGTATCCTTACCTATATCGGCAAGCATTTCCATAGAAATCTTGCTGAGTCTTGCTTCTGTGTATCTCATCGCAGCGGCACTGTCTCCGTCTATGGAACCAAAGTTACCATGACCGTCAACAAGCATATATCTTGTGGAAAAATCCTGTGCAAGCTTCACTAATGCATCATAGATTGATGAATCTCCGTGCGGATGGTATTTACCCATTGTATCACCGACAATACGCGCACATTTTCTGTGAGGCTTGTCAGGACCGTTGTTAAGCTCTATCATTGAATACAAAATTCTTCTCTGAACCGGCTTAAGACCATCTCTTACATCAGGAAGTGCTCTTGCGGCAATAACGCTCATGGCATAATCTATGTAAGAAGTTTCCATAGTCTTTTTGAGGTCTACGTCATGAATTTTATCAAATATATTCTCGTCCATTCAACATTCTCCATTCCAGATTCCCGATACTGTTATATATCAAGATTCTTAACATACTTTGCATTTGCCTCTATAAATTCTCTTCTGGGCTCTACCTTATCTCCCATAAGAGTATCAAATGTAACATCTATTTCAGAAGCCTGTGACTCATCATATATTACCTTTTTAAGAATTCTCCTTTCAGGGTCCATTGTGGTTTCCCAGAGCTGTTCAGCATCCATTTCTCCAAGACCCTTATAACGTTGAATCTTGTTGTTCTGGTCACGTCCTATTTCAACAAGTATGTTATTCAGCTGCTCATCACTGTAAGCATACCATACCTTTTTGTTCTTCTCTATCTTGTAAAGCGGCGGCTGCGCCAGATATACGTGACCTGTCTTTATGAGGTCAGGCATAAATCTGTAGAAAAACGTAAGAAGAAGCGTAGCTATGTGGGCACCGTCAACATCGGCATCCGTCATAATGATAATCTTGTGGTATCTCAGCTTATTTATGTCAAAATCCTCGTGAATACCCGTTCCGAAAGCAGTTATCATAGCCTTTATCTCTTCGTTTCCGAGTATTCTGTCAAGTCTTGCTTTCTCCACGTTAAGTATCTTACCACGAAGAGGAAGGATTGCCTGTGTAGCCCTGCTTCTTGCGGTTTTTGCGCTGCCTCCGGCTGAATCTCCCTCAACTATATATATTTCACAATTTTCAGGATTCTTGTCTGAACAGTCTGCAAGTTTTCCCGGAAGTCCGCCGCCTTCAAGAGACGTCTTTCTTCTTGTAAGTTCTCTTGCCTTTCTGGCTGCTTCCCTTGCCCTTTGTGCAAGTATGGATTTTTCGCATATAATCTTGGCTACCATAGGATTCTGTTCAAGGAAATACGTGAGTTGCTCACTGACAACAGATTCCACGGCTCCTCTTGCCTCACTGTTTCCAAGCTTCTGCTTTGTCTGTCCCTCAAACTGAGGATCCTCTATCTTGATGCTTATGATGGCTGTAAGCCCTTCTTTTATGTCATCACTCGTAAGATTAGGGTCTGAATCCTTTAATATTTTATTAGATCTTGCATAGCTGTTAAATGTCTTTGTGACTGCATTTCTGAAACCTGTAAGGTGTGTACCGCCCTCAGGTGTATTAATGTTATTTACAAAGCTGTATATACTTTCGTTATAAGAGTCGTTGTGCTGCAGGGCTACCTCAACAAGAATATTGTCTTTCTTGCCTTCACAGTAAATAATACTGTCATAGAGAGGAGTCTTGCTCTTGTTTATATAGCTTACAAACTCCTTTATACCGCCTTCATAGTGGAAGGTTCTCTCCTTCTTTTCCTCACGGTCATCTCTAAGAATAATTTTAAGACCCTTTGTAAGAAATGCCGTTTCTCTGAGGCGCTGCTTTAATATATCAAAATCATATACTGTTTCTTCAAATATTTCCTTGTCCGGAAGGAATGTTACAGTAGTACCTGTCCTATCCTTTTCACATGTTCCTACAACCTTAAGAGGATACATTACTTTTCCTCTTTCATAACGCTGCTTATAAATATTTCCTTCGTTGTATACAATAACTTCAAGCCATTCTGAAAGGGCATTTACAACAGAGGCACCTACACCGTGAAGACCTCCTGATACCTTGTATCCTCCGCCTCCGAACTTTCCTCCGGCATGAAGTACCGTAAATACTACCTCAACGGCAGGCAGACCTGCTTTTTCATTTATGCCTACAGGTATACCACGTCCGTTATCAATAACGGTTATTGAGTTGTCACTGTTAATCTGTACATCTATCGTATCACAATATCCTCCAAGAGCTTCGTCAACAGCGTTATCCACTATCTCATATACAAGATGGTGAAGTCCTCTCGAAGATGTGCTTCCTATGTACATACCCGGTCTTTTTCTTACTGCTTCAAGACCTTCCAATATTTGTATTTGATTTGCTCCGTATTCCGCACTCATATTATACCTCCTAATACATTAATTTTCATTGACAACTGTTCCTTTAACAACCTTAAATATCTTGTTAATATTAAATCTGTTATTGACAAATTCATCTATTCCCGTACATGTTATTATTGTCTGGACATCATCTATGCTGTTTAGCAAAAGATTCTGACGTGTACTGTCAAGCTCCGACAACACATCATCCAATAAAAGAATAGGTTTATCATTTATGGTATTTTTTACAAATTCTATTTCTGAAAGCTTCAAGGATAAAGCTACCGTTCTTTTTTGTCCCTGTGAGCCGTATTTTCTTACGTCTATGCCGTTAAGAAGAAAATTTATGTCATCCCTGTGGGGACCGTAGCTCGTAGACTTAAATTTAATGTCTTTATCGAGAGAAGCCATAATTGTTTTTTCAAAAGAATCAGCACTTACCGAAGGTTCATATTTTACAGAAAGTTCTTCTTTATCTCCTGACAGACTTTTATGTATGTCATAAATTATGCTGTTGAGTTCATTTATAAAAATTTCTCTCTGTCTTATGACTTCCGTTCCGTACTTTACAAGCTGATAATTCCAGACTGAAAGTGTATCCTTGTTCTTTTCGTCAAACCAGAGTTCCTTTAAAAGCTTATTTCGCTGGTTAAGTACTTTATTGTAGTTTGTCAGATTAAAGAGGTATGACTTGTTAAGCTGACACAGTTCCATATCTATGAAACGTCTTCTTAAAACAGGTCCTTCTTTTATGATGTCAAGGTCTTCCGGAGAGAAAAATACCACATTCATTATACCGAGAAGTTCACTTGCCTTTTTTATGGGAACTCCGTTGACAGCTATACCCTTTGCCTTATCTTTCTTGATATGCATATCTATTCTGTACTTTAAACCACATTTATCCACAACAAGTTTAATATGAGCCTCGTTGTTTCCAAACTCTATTACTTCTTTATCTTTTGCTATCCTGTGTGATTTTGTGGTCGCAGCAATATAGATGGCTTCCAGTATATTTGTTTTTCCCTGGGCATTGTCACCATAAAAAATATTGGTATTACTGTCAAATTCTATACTTAAATTTTCATAATTTCTGAAATTTTTTAAATCCAAAGACTCAATTATCATAATTTTACCGGTTATGCTTCTATCATAACTTCCTGTCCTTCAAAGGAAATAATTTCTCCTCCGAAAAGCTTTTTGCCTCTCTGGGTTTCCACTACTCCGTTGACCTTTACAAGTCCGTCCTGTATGGCAAACTTGGCATCAACTCCTGATTCTACAAGACCTGCAGCCTTAAGTGCCTGTCCAAGCTTTATAAATTCTTCGTTAAGCTTAATCTTTTCCACTTTAATGCCTCCCTTAATTATCCTGCCACAAAATTTACAGGCAGTATGAGATAAATGTATTTCTCATTCTCATCCTTGATGATACAAGGAAATTTAGAATTTACAAGGTAAAGAGTAACATTCTCATCATCTATGACTCTGAGGGCATCTATAAGAAATCTAGGATTAAATCCTATCATTATATCCTTGCCTTCTTTGTCTATGTCTATATCCTCGTTCATGGAACCGAGAGCGGAATTTATCTTAAGTTCAAGACTTCCATCCACTATATTTATAATAATAGGCTTCTTATCACCCTCCTTTATAAGAAGAGTGGACCTGTCTATACTGTTCAAAAACTCGCGCTTGTTGATGGTAACCTTAGTCTCATATGTATTTGAAATCATCTGATTTACCTTGAAATATTCACCCTCAATAAGTCTTGAAACAACTGTTGTATTGTCAAATTCAAACAGGATATGATTGTTTGTGAAGAATATATTTACAAAATTCTCATTGTCATCGCTTAGTATTCTTGAAATTTCATTCAGAGTTTTACCCGGAACTATAACCTTAATATCATCAGAAAATCCCTTAAGTTCTATTTTTCTTATTGATATTCTGTGACCGTCAAGAGCAACTACTTTAAGTTCTCCGTCAGATATCTCAAAAAGCTCTCCTGTCATAATCTTATTATTTTCATTGTCTGCTATTGAAAAAATAGTCTGTCTTATAATTTCCTTTAACGCAAATTGTGAAACAGAGATACTTTTTTCTTTTTCTATGTAAGGAAGATACGAAAAATCCTCTCCTGATTTGGCAGAAATACTGAATTTAGCTTTCTCACATGTAATTGTCGTCACAAAATTACTGTCACTTTCAATGGTTATTTCATTGTCAGGAAGTTTTCTTACAATCTCTGAAAATATCTTGGCATCAATGGCTATTTTTCCCTTTTCAATAATCTCTCCCTCTACCTGAGTCTTAATACCAAGTTCCATATCATTTGCCGTAAATTCAATGATATTTGTTGTAGCATCGATAAGAATACATTCAAGTATAGGCATAGTCGTTCTTGAAGGAATAGCCTTTAAGACTATGTTGACTGATTTGATAAGGTTTGATTTGTTAAATACAATTTTCATTTTCCTCTGACTCCTTTTGAAATAATGTTGATAAAAATATATTGGTTAAAATTATGTGAGTGTGAGCAGATAATATAATTAAAATTTAGTAGTAGTAATAGTAGGTGTGTTGGTACTGTTGGTAAGTACTGAAAAGCCTTTAAAATGAGGACTTTCTCAAAATGATAAAAATGTGTAATTAAAAATTTTAAGGGTTTATAAGTTCAGGCTTTTCCACATTTAAAAATTTAAGTCAATACCGTATATACATTTTTTGAAAACTTATCCACAAAATCAGACATACAAATCACAAATTTCTGACATTCATATGTGAATAAATAAGTTTCTTCTTATTATTATATAGAAGGAGAAATTTTCTTTATAAGTATATCGATTGTATTGGCAAGTGCAGGACTTTCCTTTATATCTTCTTCTATCTTATTTACGCCGTAAAGTATGGTAGAATGGTCTTTTTTGCCAAGATAGCTTCCGATTGACTTATATGATACGTCTGTAAGCTTTCTGCAAAGGTACATAACTATCTGTCTTGGATAAGCTATGTCCTGACTCTTTTTGCTTGAACTTATATCATCAGGACTTATGTTAAAATGTTCTGCAACAATCTGAATTATGAGTTCAGGAGTAATCTCTCTCTTTGCGTCAGGTGATATAAGGTCTTTTAACACATTTTCAGCAAGCTTGACATCAATATTATCAATATTTGAAAGCTTTGCATAAAATACGATTTTTGTAAGGGCACCTTCAAGTTCTCTGATATTTGATTTTATGTGAGTTGCAATATATTCAAAAACTTCGTCAGGAATATTATATTTTGTACCCTGATAACCGTCCATCTCAGCTTTTTTCATGAGAATTGCCATTCTTGTTTCATATGTAGGAGGCTGTATGTCAACTACAAGACCTTCGTTGAAGCGTGAACGGAATCTTTCTTCAAGAGTTATCATTTCTTTAGGAGGTTTATCTGAAGATATAACTATCTGTTTATTGGCAAGATAAAGCGCATTAAAAGTATGGAAAAATTCTTCCTGCGTTGTTTCCTTTCCTATGATGAATTGAATATCGTCTATAAGAAGGACATCAGCACTTCTGTATTTTTCCCTGAATTCCTTGTTTGATGTCTTATTAAATTTGATAGACTCAATAAGGTCGTTTGTAAATTCCTCACTTGTAACATAGATAACCTTCAAAGAAGGATTGTTTTTGTTTATGTAATCTACAATCGAACACATAAGATGGGTCTTGCCAAGACCTACCCCTCCATAAAGGAAAAGAGGATTATATGATGTGGCAGGAGATTCCGCAACCGTAAGGGCAGCGTTAAATGCAAGGGTATTGTTATCTCCCTTTACAAAAGTATCAAAAGTATATTTTGTGTTAAGATTACTTGTCTTTTTAACTTCCTGCGTCTTGTTTTCATATGTTGAATTCTTATTGGCTTCCTCAGGTGAAATGAGCTTTATCTGAAATTCCTGATTCATAACTTCAGCGAGAGAAACTTCTAAGAATTTACTGTATTTTTTATTGATGTGGTCAATAGCGTACTGTCCGTCAGGAACTATTATGGATACAGTATTTCCATCAAGAGAATCGATTTTAAGAGGAAGTATCCATGTCTTGTATGATACTTCTGTTATATCATATTCTTCTTTTAAATGCTCTTTTATCCTGCTCCAGTTTTCTATTAATTTATTAATCATTTCATCTGAACCTTTCTGAAAATATCTCAACATATATTGTATACTAAAAGAACAATTTTTTCAAGATAAAAAGGACAAAGCTGTATTACATAATATTTATTTTGAATTATGTACCGTTATGTGAATAAAAAGTAAAGTGATGACAAGTTATACACATATGTAAGTGCCTAAAATAAGGTGTTTTGACAAAATTATACCTGTTTTATCCACATTTTATCAACAAATTGTGGATAAAATTATGTAAATACGGTGCATAAAAAGAACTGATATTTATCCGTCATATTAAAATTGTGCTTGACTAAATATACCATTTTGAATATAATTGATAAGGTATACAAAAAATTAGACTAGCCTTAGTAGGCTTTCCTGTAAGGTATACTTAAATTTAAAAGGAGGTGAACATACATGAAGATGACATTTCAGCCAAAGAAAAGATCAAGAGCTAAGGTTCATGGTTTCAGAGCAAGAATGAGCACAG
This sequence comes from uncultured Eubacterium sp., assembly GCA_945920185.1. GTDB lineage: Bacteria > Bacillota > Clostridia > Lachnospirales > Lachnospiraceae > CAMEJP01. Next base: position 13,350 of record CAMEJP010000014.1, read on the forward strand.
CTAACGGCAGAAAGGTTTTAGCTGCCAGAAGAGCTAAGGGAAGAAAGAGATTATCAGCCTAGCCCGCAGATATGTGGGCTTTTCTTCACTTTAAAGTTTTAAGTTAAAGCGCACAGGAAATAATATGAAGAATTATGTTTCTTTAAAAAACAGTAAAGAATTTAAGAACGTGTATGACCATGGAAGGTCTTACGCTAACAAGTATTTAGTTGCCTATGTTTTGGAGAATGGAACGGATATAACAAGACTTGGAATATCTGTGAGTAAGAAGGTCGGGAACAGTATTGTCCGACACAGAATGACCAGACTTATAAGAGAGAGCTTTCGTCTTAATAAGGAAAATATAAGGACAGGATATGATATTGTTATTATAGCGAGGTCAGGTCTTAAAGAAAAAGGATATGAAGAAGCAAGCAAAGCATTTTTGCATTTATGTTCTCTTCATAGTATTATTTGAAATATGGTAAAGAGATTTCTTATTTTGTTAGTTAAATTCTATCGAAAATTTTTGTCACCCTTAAAGGGTCGTGGGTATTGCATATATACGCCCACATGCTCTGAGTATGCTATGGAAGCTATTGAAAAGTATGGTGCTTTGAGAGGAAGCTTTCTGGCTGCTAAGAGAATACTGAGATGTAACCCTTTTGCGATGGGAGGTTACGATCCGGTACCTGAACTTAAAAGGAGGAAATAATGTTATATTTGGCTCAGTCAAAAACATTCATTATCGGATGGATTGCTAAATTATTGGGTTATATTCTGGACGGACTGTTCAGATTTACCGAATTGTTTGGCATACAAAACATCGGATTGTGTATTATCTTATTTACATTTGTAACGAAGCTTCTTATGCTTCCTCTTACAATAAAACAACAGAAGTTTACAAAACTTTCTGCCATGATGAATCCTGAACTTCAGGCTATTATGAATAAGTACAAGGGAAAAACGGATAATGAATCGATGCTCAAGATGCGTCAGGAACAGAAGGATGTATATGAAAAATACGGTACTTCACAGACATCAGGATGTCTTCAGTTACTTATTCAGTTTCCTATTATTTTTGCATTGTATGATGTTATCAGAAACATACCAAGCTATGTTAGCAGCGTAAGAATATATTTTACCAACATTTTAAACGGCGGACTTTCTGATAATATGTCAGTTATTCAGGCTTATGTTGAGAATAAGGACAACAATGCTTCCGCAGCATTCCAGACGCTTGCAAAGGCTACCAATACGGACGGTATGGTAGACGCACTCAATAAGTTCGGAAAGAGTGATTGGAGTATACTTGAAGGCTTGTTTGAGGAAAATGATGCTTTGGTTCAGATTATATCGGATAACGCCGATAAAATTAACCATATGAATTCATTTCTTGGAATAGATCTTGCATCTGCACCAAAGCTTATGTCATTTGCCATACTGATTCCTATACTTGCCGGTCTTACACAGTGGATAAGCGTTAAGCTGTCAGAGGTAAGACAGAAAAAGCAGCAGGGCAAAATTAAAGAGCCACAGAGTAATCCAATGGCTACAATGAATATCATTATGCCTGTAATGTCGGCAATATTCTGTCTGACATTCCCGGCAGCTATCGGTATATACTGGATTGCCCAGTCAGTTGCACAGATTCTTACACAGCTTTTGGTAAATGCATATTTTGATAAGCAGGATATAAACGATATCATAGCCAAGAATATGGAAAAAGCTAATAAAAAGCGTGAGAAAAAAGGTCTTCCGCCTAAGAAGATAAGTGCAAATGCAAATATCAATACTTCAAGTGTGAAAAATACGGCAAGTACTTATGAGCAGAAGCTTGAGAAGCAGAAGGAAAATATAAAAAAGGCAACAGAGTATTATAACAATGCTTCAAGCGGAAAAGGAAGCATTGCGGAAAAAGCTGCCATGGTTAAAAAGTACAACGAAAAAAATAAGAATAAATAGAGGAGGAAAAGCACATGGATTATATTGAAGTTACAGGTAAGACATTGGACGAGGCATTGACAAACGGTTTACTTGAGTTACAGACATCCAGCGATAATGTTGAATATGAAATTATAGACAAGGGAACATCAGGAGTTCTGGGTCTTTTTGGAACAAAGCCGGCAAAGATTAGAATCAGAAAAAAGGAAGAAGTATTTGAAGAATACGTTAAGCCTGCTGAAAAAGAAGAAGTAAAAGAAGTTGTCAAAGCAAGACCAAAGCCTGTAAATATTGATAGCGAAGCGGTAACAAAGGCAGCAACTACATTTCTTACGGATGTATGTTCAGCTATGGGTATAGAAGCTAAGGTTGAGGTAACCATTGACAAGGAAGAGGGAGATGTGAACATTAACCTCTCAGGAAAGGATATGGGAACCCTTATAGGTAAGAGAGGCCAGACGCTTGATTCACTTCAATATCTTGTGAGCCTTGTTATCAACAAAGAAAGCGATTCATATTTAAGAGTTAAGCTTGATACGGAAAACTACAGAAAGAGAAGACAGGAAACACTGGAAGCTCTTGCAAAGAACATAGCATATAAGGTAAAGAGAACAAGAAGAAGCGTATCTCTTGAACCTATGAATCCATATGAGAGAAGAATTATCCACTCAGCTTTGCAGAATGACAAATATGTATCTACAAAGAGCGAAGGCGAAGAGCCATTCAGACATATAGTAGTATTCTTAAAGAAATAATATGTACCTTAAAAAGATAGTCGGCTTTAACAGTCGACTATTTGCGTTAATAAAAACAGTACATTTTCTGACAGGAGGCATAAAAATGATCAGCGATACCATAGCTGCCATATCGACAAGCACTACCTCAAGCGGTGGAATCGGTATTATCAGAGTAAGCGGAGAAGCAGCCATAGATATAGTAAATAAGATTTTTAAAGGAAAATGTGCGGACATCGACCTTACAAAGTCAGAGTCATATAAAGCTCATTACGGAATTATACACGATGAAGACAGATATGTGGATGAGGCCATTGTCCTTGTTATGAAAGCTCCAAACACATATACCAGGGAAAATGTTGTGGAAATTCAGTGCCACGGAGGACTGTTTATCGTAAATAAAATTCTGGAGCTTACAATAAAGATGGGGGCACGTCCTGCTGAACCCGGAGAATTTACAAAAAGAGCGTTTTTAAACGGAAGAATAGATTTATCCCAGGCTGAAGCAGTTATGGATTTGATTGCTTCAAAGAATGAATTTGCACTTAAATCGTCATTTAATCAATTACAGGGAAAAATATCAAAAAAAGTTGAAGAATACCGAAAGGTTATAATTCATCATACTGCCTTTATAGAAGCTGCTCTTGACGATCCGGAGCACTATGAATTGTCAAATTACGGTGAAAAACTATTGACAGATGTGGATAACCTGGTGGAAAACCTTGAAAAGTTGTTGATAACTGCCGATAACGGCACCATATTAAAGGAAGGTATAGATACGGTTATACTCGGCAAACCTAATGCCGGAAAGTCAAGTCTTCTCAATGTTTTGGCAAGACGTGAGCGTGCAATAGTGACAGATATTGCAGGTACGACACGTGACACCCTCGAAGAGCAGATAAATCTTGACGGTCTGACGCTTAATCTCATCGATACGGCAGGTATAAGAGATACTTCAGACATTGTGGAAAAGTTGGGTGTGGATAAAGCAATAGAGTATGCAAAGGACGCATCACTTATTCTTTATGTGGTGGACAGTTCGGTTCCTCTTGATGAAAATGACGAGAAGATAATCAGCATGATAAAGGATAAAAAGGTGATAGTCCTTCTCAATAAATCTGACCTTCAGACAGTAATATCACCCGAAGATATGAAAAATATTACCGGAGGAGAGGTCTTAAGCATATCGGCAAAATATGATGATGACATATCACAGCTTTCAGAACTTATACGACGTATGTTTATAAACGGAGAAATAGAAGAAAACGACGAGGCATGCATAACTAACATAAGACAAAAAACAGCCTTGCAAGAAGCCATAAAAAGCCTTAAAATGGTAGTTAGCAGTATCAATGACGGAATGCCGGAGGATTTTTATACAATAGATTTGTTGAATGCCTATACAGAGCTTTCAAAGATTATCGGAGAATCTGTTGAAGAAGATTTGGTAAATGAAATTTTCAGCAAATTCTGTATGGGTAAGTAATACTGTTTTAGACTTATAAAGAGATAAAAGGATAGTGTGAAATATATGCCATATGTAGAGGAAAATTATGATGTAGCAGTTGTGGGTGCGGGACATGCGGGCTGCGAGGCAGCCCTTGCCTGTGCGAGACTTGGACTTAATACGATAGTGTTTACGGTAAGCGTAGAGAGCATAGCTCTTATGCCATGTAACCCAAATGTAGGCGGAAGCTCAAAAGGTCATCTTGTAAGAGAACTGGATGCACTTGGCGGCGAAATGGGAAAAAATATCGACCGCACATTTATTCAGTCAAAAATGCTCAATAAGTCAAAGGGACCTGCGGTACATTCACTGAGGGCACAGGCTGACAAGGCAGAATACAGCCGCTCAATGAGAAATGTGCTTGAAAATACTGAAAATCTTACGATACGGCAGGCAGAAGTGTCTGAACTTATCGTAAAGGATGGAGCCGTGGCAGGCGTAAAGACATTTTCCGGCGCAACATATAACTGCAAAGCGGTAGTTCTGTGTACGGGAACATATCTTAACGCAAGATGCCTTTACGGTGATGTCATCAATTATACGGGACCAAACGGTCTTCAGTCTGCAAACCACCTTTCACAGTCACTTGCAGATAACGGTATAGTGCTTACAAGATTTAAAACAGGAACTCCTGCCAGAGTGGATAAGAGAAGCATAGATTTTTCCAAAATGGAGGAACAGTTCGGTGATGAAAGAGTAGTACCCTTTTCATTTTCAACAGACCCGGAGAGTGTACAAAAAGAACAGGTATCCTGCTGGCTTACCTATACAAATGAAGAAACTCACAGGATAATAAAAGAAAATCTTGACAGGTCGCCCCTGTATTCGGGCGTTATAAAATCCACAGGACCGAGATATTGTCCGTCAATAGAAGATAAAGTGGTAAAATTCGCCGATAAGGACAGACATCAGGTATTCATAGAGCCTGAAGGAAATTATACTAACGAAATGTATCTCGGAGGTATGTCAAGCTCGCTTCCTGAGGATGTTCAGTACGCCATGTATAAGACCGTAAAAGGTCTCGAAAACGTGCGTATAGTCAGAAATGCCTATGCCATAGAATATGACTGTATTCCTGCGGAGCAGCTAAAATCCACGCTTGAATTTAAGAAAATCAGCGGACTTTTCAGCGGTGGTCAGTTTAACGGAAGTTCAGGCTATGAAGAGGCAGCTGTTCAGGGGCTTGTGGCAGGTATTAACGCAGCCATGAAGATAAAAGGTGAAGAACCTCTGATTCTTGACCGTTCTGAGTCATATATAGGCGTACTTATAGATGACCTCGTGACAAAAGAGAATACGGAACCTTACAGAATGATGACCTCAAGAAGTGAATACAGACTGCTTCTGCGTCAGGATAACGCAGATATAAGACTTACAAAATACGGACACAGGGTAGGACTTGTAAGCGATGAAAGATATGACTATGTTGTAAAAAAGCAACAGCTCATAGAAGAAGAGATAGAGCGTCTTAACAGGACAAATGTAGGCGCAAATGAGGAAGTTCAGAGTATACTTGAAGCCAAAGGAAGCACAAGGCTTCAAAGCGGAGCAACGCTTGCAGAGCTTATAAAGCGTCCGGAAATGTGTTATGAGGATTTTGAAACTGTAGATAAGAACAGACCAAATCTAAGTGATGATGTTATCGAACAGGTAAATATAAACCTTAAATACGAGGGATACATAAGCCGTCAGCTAAAGCAGATAGAACATTTTAAAAAGCTTGAGAATAAGCTTATCCCTGAAAATATAGATTATGACAGTGTGGGCAACCTGCGAAAAGAAGCAGTTATGAAGTTAAAGAAATTTAATCCACGCAGTATAGGACAGGCATCCAGAATATCAGGCGTGTCACCTGCCGATATCTCTGTGCTGTTGGTATATTTGGAACGGAGATAGTGTGAAAAATCACACTGATGTGCTGATTGTTTCATAAGCCATAAAAAACATGGCTGGCTATTTGTGCCGGAGCGTCACAAATAGCTTTGATGGCAGAAGAGAAATCGCATTCGCGAATTTCTCTTCGCCCCGTCGCTAACGCTCCGAAATGGAGACTAATATGGACAGAAGTTATTTTGAAAAAATGCTTGAAGACTCTCAAATATCATTGTCAGACAGGCAGTTTATGCAGTTTGACAGATTTTATGAGCTTCTTATAGAGTGGAATAAGGTTATGAATCTTACCGGCATAACAGAATACAAAGAAGTTGTGTTAAAGCACTATATAGACAGCATAATTGTGACAAAATATTTTGATTTTTCAAAGGTATCAAGGGTTATAGATGTCGGAACGGGTGCAGGATTTCCGGGTATTCCGCTTAAGATTTTGCTTCCGGATGTACAATTTGACCTTTTGGATTCTTTAAATAAAAGAATAAATTTTCTCAATGCCGTTACACAGGAGTGCAATTTGTCAGGGATAAAAGCAGTCCATGCAAGAGCTGAGGATTATGCCAGAAATAAAGAAAACAGGGAATCCTATGACCTTTGTGTGTCAAGGGCGGTATCAAATCTTTCGACGCTTTCTGAATATTGTCTTCCGTTCGTTTCGGTAGGAGGTCATTTTATTTCTTACAAGGCGGGTAATATGGGTGATGAGCTTAAAGACGCTCAAAACGCCATTAAGCTTTTAGGAGGAAATATATCGGAAGTAGTAAATATTACTTTGCCAAATTCGGATATTGAAAGAACTTTTGTAATAATTGAGAAGATTAAAAACACATCGGGAAAATTTCCAAGAAAATCGGGAATCCCTGCAAAAGAACCTTTAAAATAATGTTGCGTTTTGTCGTAGTTGTGTGATATTATATGCTTATACGGTTAGGTATAAACACACATAGTTTACCATAATTTTATTTATGTATAGAGGTCAATATGGATATTGTACAGGCATATTTGTCAGAAAAATTTGACAGTCTGCTTGAAAAAGAGGTTGATTTGAAAACCTCCATTGCTGAAGCAGAGATAAATTTGGAGCATATCAGAACAAAGATATCTGAGTATGAAAGTTTGCAACCGGATGAAGATGTATTTTTTGCCAGCTCGTCACATATTCAGGATAAAACTTTTAAAAGTATTGAGGCAGATAACCTGAAAAAGACTCTTGATGACCTTATCCATGAAAATAATCTACGTGAAGAAGAGTTACTGTCTTTAGTGGAGGATAAGAAGAAGCTAAAGAATGTCCTTGATGTTTATAATAAGGAGAAGGAAAGCATCTTGGACAGCCAGTTACTTGTTGACAATATCTTAGGGGTAAGAGAAGATGTCGACGTATGTATTGATAAAATTGAGTTTGCAAGAAAATTATTACCACAAGATACTAAAAGAGCAGGAATGGAGCTTGATAAGGCTGTAAAGGAGCTTAAGAAGTTAGATAGAACTCTTGAAAAATACACTTAAAGGAGGTTTTTCATATGCCAATCAATGTTGTCCTTGCGGACAACCATAAGATGATAAGGGACGTTCTTAAGTATAGACTTGAAGCAGATCATGACATTAAGGTTGTAGGTGATACCGATAATGGATATGAATGTTTGAGTTTGGTAAATAAGAACAATCCTAATGTCATTATTATGGATACCTGTTTACGCAGCTTAGATGGATTTAAGGTTTTTGGTATTATGAGGGAACAGTCATTATATAATAAGGTATTGTTTTTAGCTGATTCTGATAATTCTGATAATCTTATGAAAGCTGTCGACATGGGTTGTGACGCATATCTGACAAAAGATGGTGATTTTGCAGAACTTAAGAAAGCAATATATTCTATTTACAGAGGAGATACATATATTCAGGAAAATTTGCGTCAGTTACTTGTCAATAGAAATTCGGCAGTTAAAAAGAATGAGAAGATAGCAAATTTAACGAAGAGAGAATTGGATATACTAAAGCTTCTTGCAGAAGGACTTACCAATAAAGAAATTTCAGAAACTTTCAAAATAAGTGACAGAACGGTTAAAAATCATATATTCAGTCTTTTTAGAAAAATACAGGTTAATGATAGAACGCAGGCTGCTGTATATGCCATAAAGAACGGCATAGTAGACATTACAAAATAGAAAATCTCGTGCATGATTTTGCACGGGATTTTTTGTGACTTAATACAGAACACTTATGATTTTAGTTATATATCTACACAAAATGTTTCACGTGAAACATTTTGCAACAAGATTATTTGAAATTATATAAAAATGTATGGAAAGTAATGAGACATCGTGATATACTATTATCTATAAAATGTTTCACGTGAAACATAGGAAGGAAGAAAAGAATGGGTAGAGTAATTGCTATTGCAAATCAAAAGGGCGGTGTAGGAAAAACCACTACTGCCATCAATCTATCAGCATGTCTTGCAGAAAAGAACAAGAAGGTACTGGTTATAGATATTGACCCACAGGGAAATACCACAAGCGGATTGGGAATTGATAAAGAAGAACAGGAAGTTACGGTATATGAACTTATGATTTCTGATGTTGGCATAAAAGATGTTATAATACATACAGAAATTGAGAATCTTGATCTTATACCATCAAATGTAAATCTGTCAGGAGCAGAGATAGACCTTATCGGAATAGAAGACAGAGAGTATGTGTTGAGAAGAAAAGTGGACGAGGTTAAGGAAGAATATGACTTTATAATACTTGACTGTCCGCCGTCGCTCAGTATGCTTACCGTAAATGCTATGACAACAGCGGATACGGTGTTGGTCCCTATTCAATGTGAGTACTATGCACTTGAGGGACTTTCGCAGCTTATACATACAGTTAATCTTGTAAAGGAAAGACTTAATCCTGAACTGGAGCTTGAAGGCGTGGTCTTTACTATGTATGATTCAAGAACAAACCTTTCGTTACAGGTAGTTGAAAATGTAAAAGATAATCTGCATCAGACAATATACAAGACTATAATTCCGAGAAATGTACGACTGGCAGAAGCACCAAGTCACGGTTTGCCAATTAATCTGTACGATTCCAAATCAAGTGGAGCAGAAAGCTACAGACAGTTGGCGGATGAAGTAATAAGCAGAGGAGAAGATGTCTAAAAGACATCAGAAATGAGGATTGAAATGGCAACAAAAAAATCAGCATTAGGAAAAGGACTGGGAAAAGGAATAAACAATCTTTTTCCGGAGGAAAGTAAAGTAAAGCCTGCAAAGGAACAGGAAAAGGTAAAAGAAAAGGTTGTAGAGAAGATAGTTAAAGTAAAAGAGCCTACAGAAATACGCCTTAAACTTACGGAAATAGAGCCTAACAGAGAGCAACCAAGAAAGGTATTTGAAGAAGATTCTCTTTTGGAACTTGCGGAATCCATAAAGCAGTATGGAGTTATTGAGCCTTTGCTTGTGCAAAAGAGGGACGATTATTATGAGATAATTGCGGGCGAGAGACGTTGGAGGGCTGCCAAACTGGCAGGCGTGAAGGATGTTCCGGTAGTTATAAAGGATTATTCACCCCAGGAAATTGTGGAGGTAGCTCTTATAGAGAACCTTCAGCGAGAAGACTTAAATCCTATTGAAGAGGCTTTGGCATATCAAAGACTTTCTAAGGAATTTGGCTTAAAGCAGGATGAGGTTGCTGAGAAGGTGTCAAAATCAAGAACTGCGGTAACTAACTCTATGCGACTTTTGAAGCTTGACAAAAGGGTACAGCAGATGTTAATTGACGGTATGCTTTCAAGCGGTCACGCAAGGACACTGCTTGCCATTGAGGACGGAGAAACACAATACAGTGTGGCTCAGGCTGTATTTGACAAAAAACTGAATGTAAGGGATACTGAGAAACTTATAAAAGACCTCGATAAGCCTGAAAAACAGCCTAAGAAAAAGCCCGCAAATGACTTTATATACAGAGATTTGGAAAATAAGCTAAAGGATAAGATGAGAACCAAGGTTGTTATCAAAAACAGAGATAACAATAAGGGAAAGATTGAGATAGAGTACTACTCACAGGACGAATTGGAGAGAATTATTGATATGATTAACTCTATCAAAGAATAAGATATATTGAAAACAGATTGGAGAAAATAATGACAAAGACACAATTTAAGGTATTCGGAATAAATTGCGAGTACATAATTATAGGAATGGCTGTGCTGGTAGTTGCGTTGCTTGTACTTAATGTCGTATTGTTATGTAAACAAGCAAAGATGAACAAAAGATATAAGAGCTTTATGCTTGGTAAGAGTGGAGAATCGCTTGAAGAGAATGTGATTCGTGCTTTGTCAGAGCTTGAAAAGCTTAAGGTAAAATCAGACGCACATGCAAAGGATATAGACGCCATATTTAAAGAGCTTGAAACCACTTATCAGAAGGTTGGACTTGTAAAGTATGATGCGTTTAATGAGATGGGCGGAAAACTGAGCTTTGCACTTACTATGCTTGACAAAGAGAACAACGGATTTTTGCTTAATTCAATTCAGAGCAGGGAAGGCTGTTATACTTATATAAAGGAAATTGTAGACGGAAAGTCATATCTTGACCTGGGAGGAGAAGAGGAAAAATCTCTACAAAAAGCACTTTCAAGAGAATAAAATGCTGTACAAATCCGTAAAAATATAGTACAATATTGTTAATAAAGTAACAAGTAAAACCTGTTACACTAGTGCGAAAGGACGTGTTTTTATGGCATTAAAAAATTGTATTGCAAAGACGAAGGATAAGGCGGTTTATCTTGAAAATGGAGTAGCCGTAAAGGTGTTCGATAAAAAATTCCCTAAGGCGGAAGTGCTTTACGAGGCTCTTAATACTGCCAGAGTTGAGGATACGGGACTTAAGATACCTAAGATTTACGAGGTTTCAAAGGTAGATGACTGCTGGGCTATTTCCATGGAATATATAGAGGGCGATACTCTCTATGAGCTTATGAAGAAAAATCCGTCTAAGACGGACGAATATATAAAGAAGATGGTAAATCTTCAGATGGAGATTCAGGAAAAAAGGGTTCCTCTTCTTAATAAGCTTAAGGACAAAATGATAAGACAGATTGACAGTCTTGATGAACTGGACAGTGTAAGAAAGTATGAGCTTCTCACAAGGCTTGACGGAATGCCAAAGCACATAAAGCTGTGTCATGGAGATTTTAACCCGAAGAATATTATCGTAACAAAGAAAAACGAGTGGTATGTGGTTGACTGGGTACATGCGTCTCAGGGAAATGCCAGTGCAGACGTGGCAAGAACATATCTGTTGTTCGCACTTGAAGATATTGCTCTTGCTGATAAATATCTTGATACCTTCTGTGAGGAAAGCGGAACAGATAAGCGTTATGTTCAGCAGTGGCTTCCGATAGTAGCTGCAGCCCAGCTTACGAAGAACAGACCGGAGGAGAAAGAAATGCTCCACAAATGGCTGGATGTATTCGATTTCCAATAAATCTAAAACAATAAATATGCAAAGTAAAGAAGCTGATGTGTTTATACATCAGCTTCTCTTATGATTACCCTGCCGAAAGGCGCTATTTATCCGGCAAGGTGTTGTATGGTAGGATTTAGTCAATAAGCATAGTTAGAAAATCTAGTCGTAATACTTTTCATAAAAGACATCATCATCATTCAGAGGGTATTCGACAATATCGCAAAATTCCTCATTCGTAGTAACGTAAAATTCATAGGCCTTTTCGGAATTTGAATTGTAAATATATATGAGGAACAAATCTTTGTTAAGGTCTATTTTTCCGTTATACTCAGACAGAATATTCTTAAGCTTACTTTTGTCTATTGAGGATGGATTTATATCATAATAGCTTTCATCAGATGACTTGACAATGGTTGCCGATACATATGATGAAGAATTCAAAGCATCCAAAATGTCTGATTTATTATCTAAAAAGTAGTCTTGATAGTATTCAATTACCTTTTCATAGAAACCTGTAAATATCTTAGGATCAGGTGATATAAGAAGTGAGTATGATTTATTATTTATAACGGTAAATACATTTATTTGAGCATATGCATTCGGAGAAGAGAAGCCACTGTTTATAACAGTCTCTTTATCTTTGGTTGAAAGAGCTTTATATTCTTTCACGAATTCATTGTAAAGCGTAGCCGAATATTTAAAAAGCACAGTGTTGCTTGGAACTTCGGCGTAGGTATCCTTGCTGTTTAATTCAGGAAGATTATAGTATATATCCTGGTATTCCTTTGAAGAATAGAAATAATCGCTGATTTCATTATACTCATCCTGAGTGAGGTAAATATTTAAGGACAGGTTCTTTTTGTGTGCATTTACCGATAATGACATAGGAACATATTTTTCATATCTCTGCAGATTGTATTCTTCTTCATAAGTTAAAGGCTTGGTGCGCTCAAATGCATTTTCGATAATTGTGTTGATTTTCTCATTTCCCGGTAATTTGATACGTGTCCTTTGGTATGCAAAATAGTCGTAACCATAGTTGTCATCTTCAATACAAATGCTTTTAATATCGTTTGCCCTTATCTTATAGTTAAGCTGGTATTCGTGAAGACCTACCATGGCAATAATAACCAGTATATTTGCAATAACTATAAACACAAGAGAAGGAAGTGAGTTTTTAAGGCGTGACAGCTTCTTTGTGGACAGAAGTTCATAAAGGAAGTAAACTATCAGTGCCATAATGTATAAAAGGATAATTACTGAAAGCTCAGAGTTATCGGTATTGGTATTTGTTATGAGGTTATAATATATACCGGTACAAGGTATAAGACATATAAGCATAGTCACAAGAGTTCGTATGAATGTCTGTAAGCCGTTTGAAGCTGCAGCCCTTGAGGCAGTTTCGCTTTTTCTTGTGTTGAAAAGGACGATTGAGGCACCTAAAAGTATAATACTTAAGATGACGCTGTATATAACGGTTGATGACATATTATCGTATATATTGGTGTTAAATGAGATGGCACTATAGAGCAAAGCCCATACTACATTTTTCTTAAAATTAAGTAATGGAAAAAGCGAATCAGGTGTTATGGCAGATGACATCAGTGCAGATGTGGATGCTATAACGGTAAATATAAGTCTTGGCATAAAAAGTATAATGCCGCTTACCATTACGTTTGAAAATACATTTCCTGTTACGGTCATGGCAAGAATTATGGAGTTCAATACCACAATGGAAGCCAGGATGTAATATACAAGGGAGTTGAAAGCGTTGCTGTACAGCAATGTGTATCCAATACCCGGAATGTTGTAAAGTACTATTAACAGGACTGTCGTAAACAATGCGAGAGCTAAAATCCATGTGATTATTGCCAGATAGTAGCTTACAAAAAGACATATTCTGGTGCAAGGTATGGCATGGAAAAAGTCGCTGCCGTTTCTCTGATTGAGAAAGCTGAACAGATACAGTGTGAGCAGCGGAGTTATAACCGTAAAGAGTAAATACAGTACAATCATTACTGAATATAAGTTTACGCTGTAAACATTCGCTATGTTCTTTTCAGGCATATTTAAGAGCCATGGAGCTACGGACAGGAATGCTAAAATGATAGCTGAAAACAAGCCGATAATTTTTGTCTGCTTAATGCCTTCTATATATAATTTGAAGTTAAAAAATTTGTTTTTCATTTTTTCCTCCATTCTGGGCTTACGCTTCTATAATATCGCTGAATGAGTATCCAAGGGCTTCCATCTCGTAGGTAAAGACTTCTTCAAGAGAAAGCGGAAGAACATCCAGTATAAGCGGCTGCATATTGCGAAGGCGGGTTATGGTTGCCTCCTTGTCACCCTTTGCTATAATATTTGCGACAGAACCTTTCTTTGAAAAATGAAGCATACTGATATCGGTAAAATCTTCTTTTGAAAAATCTTTTCCAAATGCAATCTGAATTTTAAAGAGTGAGGTTTTAAGGTTATCAATGTCGCTTTCAAGAACAAGACCACCCTTATGAAGAAGTGCAAGCTGGTCGCATGTATCTTCAAGCTCACGAAGAGAGTGGGATGTTATGATGGCTGTGGCATTTCTTCCTGTTACATCGGAACAGATTATGGATTTTACAAGGTTTCTCATAACAGGGTCAAGTCCGTCAAAGGTTTCGTCAAAGAAGAGATAATCCGGCTTGCACGAGAGTGCAAGTATGGTGCTTGCCTGACGTTTCATACCCTTTGAAAAGGTGTTTAAGGATTTGTTTGGCGCGAGCCTGAATGCGTCGACTAATTCCTTGTAACGTGTTCTGTCAAAATTTTCGTAGCAGCTTTCATACAGCTTTGACATTCTGTCTAAGGTTGCGTTTGGCAGAAAATAAAGTTCATCGGGAACGTAAGCTATATGTGCCTTTGCTTTTGGATTTTCGTATACAGGCTGATCATCAATGATGATGGAACCTTTGTCGGGTTTATATACACCTGTAAGCAGTCTTAAGAAAGTACTTTTTCCTGCTCCGTTTGAGCCGACCATACCGTATATACAGCCGTTTGGAATGTTGCAGCTCATATCATTAAGCGCTACAAAATCTTCAAATTTCTTTGTGACGTTTCTGGCTTCAATCATTGTCGTAGCTCCTTTCAATACATTCAATAATAGCCTGCTTTGTAACTCCGGCAAGCTTAAGCTCTTTAATTAAAGAGCTTAAATCCTCTAATTGAGAGGATTTGACGCTTTGTAAAATCTTCAGGGCGTCTTCTGTTATAAAGCATCCTTTTCCGGGAACAGAACGGATTATACCTCGTCGGTCAAGCTCGGAGTATGCTTTCTGAATGGTATTTGGATTAATAGACAATTCTTGGGAAAGGCTTCGTACAGACGGAATCTGGTCATTCGGCTTCATGATTCCGATAAGTATAAAGCGTTCTAATTGATTGATAATCTGCATATATACAGGTTCTCTTGATAATACATCAATTAAAAACATCGCATTGCCTCCTAATCTATTAAGTGTACTATCACTGATAGTACACTTAATATAGCATAATGAAATAAGGGTGTCAATAGCAAATTTTAAAATATTTGGAATGAATTGTGAATGTCTGATTTATAATAAAAACGCTGCAAGTATGATATACAATCATAAGCCTTGCAGCGTTTTTTATATATATTAAATTGTGTAAGATTTGAACTACACGAATCCATTTCGGTCGCCCTAAATGAATTTGTTATTTGCCGTAGTAAGCCTTGAGGTACATTTCCTTAATCTCGCTCATAAGAGGGTATCTTGGGTTGGCACCTGTGCACTGGTCATCAAATGCCTGCTCTACCATATCATCAAGCGTATCGAGGAAGTATTTCTCATCCACGCCGTAATCTTTAATGGTTTTCTTGATTCCGACCTTTTCTTTGAGTTCTTCAATGGCTTTTATAAAGTTCTCAAATACTTCGTCGTCATTTTTTCCCTTAATATTAAGGAAACGGGCACATTCAAGATAACGCTCCTTACAGTGTGGGTACTGATACTGTGAGAAAGTTCCCATCTTAGTAGGCACGTCTGCTGCGTTGTAGCGCATGATGTCCGTGATGAGAAGAGCATTTGCAACACCGTGTGGAAGATGGTGGAATGCACCGAGCTTGTGTGCCATAGAGTGGCAGAGTCCCAAAAATGCGTTGGCAAATGCCATACCTGCCATAGTTGAGGCATCCGCCATTTTCTCTCTTGCTACAGCGTCGGCTGCTCCGTTTTCGTAAGCACTCGGAAGGTATGCAAATATATTCTTCATAGCCTTAAGTGCAAGACCGTCGGTGTAGTCGGTAGCCATAATTGAAGCGTAAGCCTCAAGTGCGTGCGTGAGGGCATCGATACCTGACGCGCTTGTAAGACCCTTTGGCTGATTCATCATAAGGTCAGCGTCAATAATTGACATATTAGGAAGAAGCTCGTAATCGGCAAGAGGATATTTTGTACCGCTTGTTTCGTCTGTGATAACCGCAAACGGAGTAACCTCTGAGCCAGTACCTGATGAGGTAGGAACTGCTATAAAGTAAGCCTTTTCACCCATCTTAGGGAATGTATATACACGCTTTCTGATATCCATAAATCTCATAGCCATATCAAGGAAGTCAGCTTCAGGATGCTCATAGAGAACCCACATAATCTTACCTGCGTCCATGGCAGAGCCGCCGCCGAGTGCGATGATTACGTCCGGTTCAAAAGCCGCCATGGCTTTTGCGCCTTCCTTTGCACAGGCAAGTGTCGGGTCAGGTGCTACTTCAAAGAAGGTAGAGTGAGTAATGCCCATTTCATCCAACTTGTCGGTAATACATTTTGTGTAACCGTTTTTATATAAGAAACTATCGGTAACGATAAATGCTTTCTTCTTATTCATAACCGTGCCAAGCTCGTCGAGAGCCACAGGCAGACAGCCTCTCTTCATATATACCTTCTGAGGTGTTCTAAACCAAAGCATATTTTCTCTCCTTTCGGCAACCGTCTTTATATTGATAAGGTGCTTAACGCTGACATTTTCTGAAACTGAGTTGCCGCCCCAAGAGCCGCAGCCAAGTGTAAGAGAAGGGTTAAGCTTAAAGTTATAAAGGTCACCGATGCCGCCGTGAGATGAAGGTGTATTTACAAGTACACGGCATGTTTTCATGGCTTGTGAGAACTTATCAATCTTATCCTGTGATGTAGCCACATTTACATAGAGAGAAGATGTATGACCGTAACCTCCGTCAGCTACAAGACGCTCTGCCTTGGCAATGGCATCGTCAAAATTCTTTGCCTTATACATTGCAAGAACAGGTGAAAGTTTCTCGTGTGCAAATTCTTCCGAAAGCTCCACGCTTGTGACCTCTCCGATAAGAATCTTTGTTGCAGAAGGAACTTTTACGCCTGCAAGCTCAGCAATCTTAAATGCTGACTGACCTACGATTTTTGCGTTAAGGGAACCGTTTATGATAATGGTCTTTCTTACAAGGTCAAGTTCTTTGCCTTTAAGGAAGTAGCAGCCTCTGTCGGAAAATTCCTTCTTTACCGCATCATAAATCTTTTCGTCCACAATAACAGACTGCTCGGAAGCACATATCATACCGTTATCAAATGTCTTTGAATGTATGATAGAGTTGACACTCAGCAGAATGTCGGCAGATTCGTCAATGACAGCCGGTGTGTTGCCTGCACCTACGCCAAGGGCAGGTTTTCCTGATGAGTAGGCAGCCTTAACCATTCCGGGACCACCGGTGGCAAGTATGGTATCCGAACTCTTCATTACCTCGTTTGTAAGTTCAAGAGACGGAACGTCAATCCAGCCGATAATACCCTTTGGAGCTCCTGCAGCTACTGCAGCGTCAAGTACTACCTTTGCAGCCGCAATGGTAGATTTCTTTGCTCTCGGATGAGGGCTTATGATGATGCCGTTTCTTGTCTTTAAACACAAGAGCGTCTTAAATATAGCGGTTGATGTAGGGTTGGTAGTCGGAATAACTGCAGCTATAAGACCGATAGGTTCAGCAACCTTTTTGATTCCGTAAGACTTATCTTCCTCGATGACACCGCAGGTCTTTGTGTTTTTATATTTGTTGTAAATGTATTCTGAAGCATAGTGGTTCTTGATAACCTTATCCTCAACGACACCCATTCCCGTTTCCTCGACTGCCATTTTGGCAAGCGGTATTCTTGCCTTATTGGCGGCAAGCGCAGCAGCTAAGAAAATCTTATCTACCTGCTCCTGTGAGTATGTCGCAAATATTTGCTGTGCTTCTCTGATTTCATCCATACGAATGATTAAGCTTTCAAGGCTGTCAACAACCTCAGGGCTTTTTGCATTTCCTTTCTTTGCCATAAAGTTTCCTCCTATTATTAAAGATTGTCAATCATTTAACAATGTCATTATATATAGAAATAAGAGTAATGTCAATAGCTTTTGAGAAAAAACTTAATGCAAATTAAAATAAGAGGGGAATAGATGTTGGACCGGAAGCTCAGAAAATAAACGGTTGACAAAAAAGTATGCATATATTACGATAATAATGAAACGAGAAAAGAAAATATACAAAAGGGCAAACTTATAGAAATGTAAGGGCGCAAAGCCAGAAGTCTAAGGTAGTATAATTGTTTTACAGTGATATTATTACGATAGTTCGGTTGCAACAGGTAATGTTGCAGCTTTTTTTATTTTATAAGGAGATGCGATGCCTATTTTATCGGCAATTATAAAAAAGCGCACAGACCGTGCAAAGTGAGGAAAAGTATTGGAAATGAAAAGAAAAAAGAAAGTAATATATACAATTTGGACGGTTGCGTTGCTCTGCATACTTGCATTTGTGTACAGATATAGGATTTTACTGTTTATTGACGGGCATTTTGGAAGAAAATGTGAATTGAGCGAGCTGACTACTGAACAGAAGTTGGAAGATTTTGAGGAATTTTATTCCGCATTAGTGACTTCAAGCCCTTTTCTTGATGATGTAAATGAACTATATGGAATAGATTTTAAAGAAAGAAAAGAATATTATATAGAGCAGGTTAAAGCCACGGATAATAATGTGGAATTTTACGGTGTATTAAAGGCAATATCAGCAGAAATGTCAAGTTTTCATACAGATGTATGTTTCCCTCTGTATTACAATTTGCTTGGTATAAATTGTTATAATTCAAAAAGAACCATAAGCAGGCTTGGAATGAAAGGAAAGATGCAGGCATGGTCAGATGAATTTGAGAGCCTGTTTGACAAGTATGAAGGTATAGATGTTGTAAACACAGTGTATGTAGATGGCAAATACTATACAATGTTTTATGATAACTCAAAATGTGTGAGCTATGAACTAAAAACTATAGATGGAATTGAGGCTTCGGATTATATTGTAAACAATCTGTCTGTTATCAGACTATGTTATGATTCTCTTAATAATCAGGCATATAGGAAGCAATTCGTGCTCAATGACAGTGTAGGTATGCCAGTTGAAGTTGTATGGAGTGATGAAAATGGTCAAAGTATCACAAAAACATTATATAAAGATATAGGCATTGAATTATATTATGGTTATGGATATATATATGAAAATCCAAGTGATAATGCAACAGACAGAACCAGCGTAACGATGTACAGAGATAACAAAAATAAACTTGAATATGTGAAAATTAATGATTTTTCCAACAATCAAGGTAATGAATTAAAAGAATATCTTAAAGATACACCATATGATACAATTATTATTGATTTAAGGGATAATTACGGCGGGAAAAAGGATTATGCCGTAAAGTATCTGTATCCTGCCTTATATGATAAAAATATAACCTTTGAAAGCACGTGGAAGGTTATTAAAAGTGATAAAAACAAGTGTGTGACTGATAATTTGTGGACAACCGTATCCATGCGTGATAAAAAAGATGAAAAATACTTTTATTACAGCAAAGAATGGAAATATGTCGGAAAGGCTGACAGCAGCAAAAATGTTTATTATCTGGTGGGGATGGGAACCGGTTCAGCAGCAGATGCGTATGTAGCTATGATAAAGGCAAATGATTTAGGTACGGTTATTGGTTCAAATACGGGAGGAGAAGGACTGGGAGATTCTTTCGTGTGCCATTCTCTGAAAAATTCCTCTTTGGTGTATATATATTATCCAAGTACAAATTGCGATGAATTAAATTCAAGGCTGGGAACTTCTCCCGATATATACATAAATCAGACTCTTGAAGATTATAAACTTGAGAAGGAACTGGCGTTGGCGGGCAAACCGGACAGTTATTCAAACAGAATGACATATGATACCGTACTGAAATATACGGTAGAGCTCATTATGTGGAACAGGGAATAAAGATATATGGAACGACTTGGTAAAGTGGGCAAAAAAGTAGGAGTCTAAGTTAAAATGAAAAACAAAAAGACCGATATTTTCGTAATGGTTTTAGCATTAATACTGATTTTGACAACATTTGCAGAAATCCCATATGCCAGCTATATTATGAGATGAATATGCCATTGAAATGGGATGTAATGCAAGGGCTCTTTTATCAGCAATTACCAAAATAGAGCAGCTAAATCAAACAGCATCTAAAATAACAATGTCAGGACATCCGCATATAAAACTGCGGGAAAGAAATATAAAAAAGCGGGTAGACCGTGTAAAGTAAGGAAAAGAGTCATTATGAACAAAAAGAAAAAAATAGTGATAGATGTGATTGTAGGCGTTATATTATATTTTGTGATTGTAGGAATAATACATGCGTGTTTATAAAGACAAAAAGACAAAAATAATCTGTATAGTTTTAATATATGGCTTGGTCATTCAAGTGTTACCAATTATACTTATGAAAAGAATTTCAATCAATTCTTATTTTCAAAGTATAGTATTAAATTTGATTTTTTACATATTTGTGGCTGTGAGTTCAGTAATATTATCATTAGATTTGCTAAAGAAAGATGCAATAACTATTTTTTCCGACGTCAAAAATAGCTGGGAAAAAGTGATTATTATTCTATTTTTTACATTTGTAGTATTTTTGATATCTTCAATATGTGTATCAAATATGAATATAGTCAATGTAAATGAAAAAAGTATAGACAATATGATGGTACATTATTTTGGAGCTACGGTCTTTTTGTCACTGTGTATATGCCCGCTGGTGGAAGAACTTGTGTTTAGGTATGCAATGATAAGGATATTTAACTGTAAACTTTTAGGTGTATTCATATCTGCCTTTTCGTTTGGAATGATACATTGCATAAGTAAAATGATAATATTGCAGGATTATCTTCAAATAGTGACATCAATACCATACATAATATTAGGGTTAGGTTTTGCTCTGATATATATTGAAAGTCACAATATATATATTCCTCTTCTTGTTCATATAGCCTTGAATGGACTATCTGTAATATCAACTCTGAAATAACTCAGAACCCATTATTTTTGATTGCATCGGTTCATAAGCTGATAAGGCATGCAAACTCTCCTAACCAATTATTGCAAAAGTATCTGTAATGTATTATAATAACATCAAAGATTTATATGTGGAATGGAGGAGAGAGAAAGTGTTTTGCGCCGGATTGACATGAAGGCATAATATTTTCTCAAGCAGATTATGTTAGATTTAAAGTTTGTCAGAGAGAACCCTGATATTGTAAAGCAGAATATTAAGAACAAGTTCCAGGACAGCAAGCTGCCGCTTGTTGACGAGGTTATTGAGCTGGACGAGCAAAGCCGTAAGGCTAAGACTGAGGCAGACGCCCTGAGAGCTGAGAGAAACAGCATTTCCAAAGAAATCGGCAAGCTTATGGGACAGGGAAAAAAGGATGAAGCAGAGGAGATGAAGAAGCTCGTAAATGAGAAGTCTGCTTATCTTGCTGAGCTTGAGGCAAAAGAGGCTGAATATAACGAGAAGATTCTAAAGATTATGATGACGATTCCTAACATCATAGACCCAAGTGTGCCTATCGGTAAGGATGACAGTGAAAATAAGGAGCTAGAGAAGTTCGGAGAGCCGGCGCTTAAGCCATTTGAAGTTCCGTACCATACGGAGATTATGGAGAAGCTTCACGGCATAGACCTTGACAGCGCAAGACGTGTGGCAGGAAACGGTTTCTATTACCTTATGGGCGATATTGCAAGACTCCATTCGGCAGTTATCTCTTATGCGAGAGATTTTATGATAGACAGAGGATTTACCTACTGTGTGCCTCCGTTTATGATAAGAAGCGATGTCGTTACGGGTGTTATGAGCTTTGCGGAGATGGATGCCATGATGTATAAGATTGAGGGCGAGGACCTTTATCTTATCGGTACGAGCGAACATTCCATGATTGGTAAATTCATCAATACCATTATTGATGAGAGCGAGCTTCCTAAGACTCTGACAAGCTATTCTCCTTGCTTTAGAAAGGAAAAGGGCGCACATGGTCTGGAGGAGCGTGGCGTGTACCGTATTCATCAGTTTGAGAAGCAGGAGATGATAGTGGTATGTAAGCCGGAGGACAGCAAAATGTGGTTTGACAGGCTGTGGAAGAACACTGTTGACCTCTTCAGGTCTCTTGACATTCCTGTAAGAACACTTGAGTGCTGTTCGGGAGATTTGGCTGACCTTAAAGTTAAATCTGTTGACGTTGAAGCGTGGTCACCAAGACAGCAGAAGTATTTTGAGGTAGGAAGCTGTTCAAATCTTGGCGATGCTCAGGCAAGAAGGCTTAAAATCAGAGTAAACGGCGAGAACGGAAAATATTTCGCTCATACGCTTAACAATACTGTTGTAGCTCCACCTAGAATGCTTATAGCATTTCTTGAGAACAATTTGAGAGAGGACGGAAGCGTGGCTATTCCTGAGGCTCTGAGACCATATATGGGTGGCAAGACAGAGATTAGAGGTTAGTATGTAACAATCACATTGGTATGCTGATTGTCGCATACGGCTATTTGTGCCGCAGGCACCACAAATAGCCTTTATCGCAGAGCCAAATCTGACATTTGACTCGCGGTTCCTTCGGCACTAAAGTGCCTGCGGAATGGAGAAAAATATGCATGCGTATCTGCGTTCCGTAGGATTTAAACATTCATCAAAGCAGCAGGTTGAAAAGCTGGTGAAAGAAGGCATTGCAGCGGCCTTGGCGGATAACAGGGTAAAATATCATGCGGACAGGAAAAAAGCATTTTTACGGATTCCGGTTTCCAAATTTTTTGGAGTGTCGGTGGTGTGCGATTATGTGAAACGTGATAGGCTTAAGGCAGATTACTGTATGCCGTATCTCGTTCCGCTTTTTGATATAAAGGTGGACAGCATATACGTCGAAAGACACAGTTTTCAGGAGTCATTTGGTATGATGTGTGACGATATCAAGGAGGATTCAACCATTGTCTGTACTCTTGAAAATGCTTACGATATAAGTCTTGACCCTTCGATTATTACGGAGTTAAAGAGCGTCAGTGTCGGTTTGTCAGCATTTTGTGCGGAGGGAACAATACTTCTTCCGATAAGAAAACTTCCTCCTGACGAAGAAATGAAGAAGAGACAGGAAAGACGTGAATATATAAAGCAGGCAAAGGAAGGCAATCAAAAGGCGATAGAGTATCTTACCCTTGAGGATTTTGATACGCTTAATTCCATAGCCAGACGTGTTGATACAGAAGATATATTTTCAATAGTGGAGACCACGTTCATTCCGTGCGGCGTTGAGTGTGACACTTACTCCATAGTGGGTGAGATAATGAGTTTTACGTGCGTATCTAACGAAGAAACGGGTGAAACTGTTGTAAATATGCTGGTAGAATGTAATGATGTTACTTTTAATGTAGCTGTAAACAAAGAGGATTTGACAGGTGAGCCGAAGGTTGGCAGACGTTTTAAAGGCAGAGTGTGGCTTACGGGGCGGGTTTTTCTAAAATGACCTTTTGAAATGGAGAGAAGATATGAAAAAAGCGTTAGCAGTTATCGGTATTGTTTTGGGTGTGGGACTTTTTGGCGTAGGACTTTTTTGGTTTGCGACAAAAGATGATGAGCATTTTGTGGATAACCATGCGGGTGCCGTGTGGAAGCCCCTTGATGATGATGAGTCAGCGGTGCAGACTGACCATAACGGCGTGGCACAGATTGGCGGAAATCAGGGAAATAACAACCATACAGGCAGTCAGGGCGGTGAGCCGAGCAATGAAAGTAAGATTGACCCTGAGAATAGTTATGGCGGCGGTTCAAGTGGCGGAAATTCCGGACAGAGTTCTTCAGGCGGAAATTCCGGAGGGCAAAAGACCACGGCATACATACCGACATTTGATTGGGGCAACAACAATCGGGAAAGTTCGACTTCAAATAACTATGGAACATGGGAGACCCTTCCAAATGGTGGCGGAAACGGTAACGAAAATACTTCAGGCAACAAAGCTACCACTACATATGCGAGAACAGGAAATTATAACGGTTTTGAGTACAGCATAGACAGATACGGTTCTGTGACCATAACGGGTTATACAGGCTCTTCAAAGAGTATTTCCATACCGTCCAAAATAGAAGGCTACAATGTACTCTTTATCGGAGCAGAGGCATTTATGGACAAGGGATTGACCTCCATAACCATTCCTAATACCGTGGTATCCATAAACAGTATGGCATTTGCAGGAAACTGTACGGATGGCAGCGTAAGCGTGAGCATTCCGTCAAGTGTAAGCAGCATCGGCGACGGTGCGTTTGCAGGAATAAATGTTACAAGTGCGGGAACCGGTTACAGCATAGACTGCGGTTGTGTGTATTACGGAGGAAGACTTATAAGTGCAAGCGGTCTTCAGTCAGCAGGATATACTTCAAGTAACAGAACTTATATAGTGCGTTCCGGAACTACTGCCATAGGATACGGCGCATTCTACGGATGCAGACAGTTACAGTATATAGAGCTTCCGCAGAGTCTTACGGCTATCGGAAAGTATGCTTTCTATAACTGCAGCTCTCTTAAGAATACGATGACTCTTCCTGTCGGGGTTACATTTATAGAGGCAGGAACCTTTAAAGGCTGTGATTCCTTAAGTACCGTGATCTTTACCTATGTCACTCAGGCGGTTATTGATTCCAAGGAGTACATTTACAATACTTCTGCATTTGACAGTCATACGGCACTTCTTGCTGCCGATGGCACGAGAATAAAATAGAATTAGGCACTTGACTAATCAGCTCAATCATTATAGAATAGAAAAGGACTGTTTAAAGTCGTGCTTCCATAGTTAAATGGATATAACAGGCCCCTCCTAAGGGTCAGTTGCCAGTTCGATTCTGGCTGGGAGTATTATTGCCAAAGGCTTTTTATGGCTTTTGGCATTTTTTGTTATACGGGAAGTTTTTTGCACTATCAGGAGAAAAGAGTGACAATATGGAATACATTGTGCTTGATTTAGAGTGGAATCAGTGCCCAAAAGGAAAAGAATTCGGAGAAAGGCAGCTGCCTTTTGAGATAATAGAAATAGGTGCTGTTAAGCTCAACGAAAAACTGAATATTGTCAGCAGTTTTAACCGGTACATAAAGCCACAGGTGTACACCGAGCTTCACAGCATAGTGAAGGATATAATAAAGGTGGATGTGAAGAAGATAGAAAACGGTGAGAGTTTTGTGTCGGTAATCAGGAAGTTTCTTGAGTGGTGCGGTGAAGACTATATATTCTGCACATGGGGTCAGACGGACCTTTATGAGCTTCAGCGGAATATGAAATATTTCGGTGTTGAGATACCTTTTGAAACGCCGCTTATTTACTATGACATTCAGAAATTTTACAGTATACTTAAGGAAGACGGCAAGAAAAGAAGCACTCTTGAAAGTGTGGTTGAAGAACTTAACATTCCAAAGAAATCAGATTTTCATAATGCCTTAAGTGACGCACATTACACGGCACTTGTATGTAAGAGTATAGATTTCTATTCGGTAAAAAACAGGTTTTCGATTGATTATTACCACGTACCGGGTGCGCGAAGCGAGGAAATATATGCCCGTTATGATACTTATGAAAAGTATATTTCAAAGGGGTACGATACAAGGGAGTGTCTTACAAAGGACCGCGTGATTTTTACCGGAAAATGCTATATATGCGGTCGCACCATGAAGAAAAAGACGGGGTGGTTTCTTAACGGCAATCATGGTTACTACTATCTTGGCTGTTGTGAGGAGCATGGCTATATAAAGGGGCGTATGCGAATTAAGCAGTCTGATGACGGCAGATATTTTGCGGTAAGGATACTTAAGGCGACTGATGAAGCCGGAGCGCAGAAAATGCTTATAAGGCAGGCAGACATAATAAGAAAGCGCAGAGAGAAAAGAAAGGAAGATTAAAAGATATTATGGTAAAAAAGATATTATTATTTTTAACAATTATTGTATGTATCGGAATTACCGGATGTGAGAAAGGGGCTTCTGATGAAGATTATAAGTTATTGCAAAATGCTGAATGGGAACATTATAACTCTGTGACCGGTGAGATGGAAATTATCAGCTTCAGTAAGAAAAAGGAATTTTCATATCATTGTGTATGCGGTGAACCTGTAGGAGATTCAGATGTATATGACAAGTATTCTTATACCAAAGAGGGTAATATAATCATTAAATCATCATCTGACAAAAAGACGATAGATGTATTGCACATAGATGAGATATGTCTCTTAATTAAGATGGATGGAAAAGTTATTGAATTTTTCAACAGTGATAAAGTAAAAAGCAGATGGGAACATGGAAGCCTCTATTACTGTGATAAATGTACAGAATATATAAAAGGTTGTTCAGGGTATGATTCTGTAGTTGAAATCAGTATGGATGGAATTGTTCTGGCACCGGAAGATTATGGTACGGATGGCAAAGAATATGCAGATTTTTTAAGAACTGTTCAGCTGGCAGAGGATGTCGAATTTTACAAATTAGATGTTGATATGGTTAAGGATGAAAATGATGTATTTAAAAGCCACGACTGTACGTATGAAGAAATATCTAAAGAGAGCCTTGCAGATATGAATACTAAATCCGGTATGGAAGCATTTATATGGTATAATGATAATGCTCAGATTTCAAAAGTTGTTTTCTATGAAGAAACAGTAAAGTGACATTTCCGAGAGACAACTCTTAAAGAGTCATTAAAGGGACATTTTCTATGATGAAATGTCCCTTTTAGATATCTTTTGTTACAGGTTCTGAGAGATTACCGTCTGTTTATCTTATAGCCTTCTTCTGCGAAGTCTTTTTCTTGTTCTTGCTTTCTGCTTTTTTGCAATGCCGTAATCTGTTTTGTTCATTATAATTATATGTGCGATTATTGCTATGATAACGGCGATGGCACCGAATATTGCGAGGACAATCCAAAAGTTTATTATGCGGTACTGTTTATCCGCAGTCTGTTCTTCTTTTTCGGATACAATAAACGGAAGGTTGGAGCTGTTCGCTGCATCTGCTGAAGATACGATTACATTTTCCGTAGCCAGAACGTGGTCAAAATATTTAAACGTAACTGTTGCAAAAGAAGAGTCCGAAAAATCGGCGTGTGCGGTAATGTTTGAACTGTCTGCACCTATAGGGAGCAGGACATACAGGTTATTTTCAAGGCACAGGGTCTTTTTGTCATTGCCGAAAAAATCATCAGGTACATATGTAGAGGCAGCGCCTGAGGTGTAGGAAGCAAATGTGTCATTTGTTATGGCAGTCTTTTCAAAGTTGTTGAAGCCATATTCAAAAAGGCTTGTGGTGTCGGTATAGCGGTCGTCTGCCGTTGAGCGCATAACGACGCATATAAGGCGGACACCGTTCTTTTTTGCAAAGCTTATAAGTGTATAGCCTGCCTCCTCAGTATAACCTGTTTTTCCGCCCACGGCATATTCGTAGTAATAGCTTCTGTTTTTAAGAAGCGCATGCTTGTTGCGAAGGTATCGTACCGACTTGTATTTATTTGTAGGAGCTATCTGATAGGTGGCGGTATCGGAACAGATGGAGGTAAACAGCGAGTTGTCAAAACAGGCTCTTCCTATCATTGCCAAATCATAGCAGGTGGTGTAATGGTTGTTGTCATGAAGACCGTTTGTGTTGGCAAAATGCGTGTCCAATGCACCAAGTTCTTTTGCCCGTGTATTCATAAGCTCTACAAAGCGTTCGGTGCTGCCGCTTATATACTCGCCTATACCAAAACACGCCTCGTTTGCCGATTCCATAAGAATAGCGCGAAGAGTCTGCTCTACCGTAAGCTGTTCTCCGGTAAGTATTCCGATGTTGGAATCACTCATTGTGTAGCTGTGTGCCGCCTCGTAAGAAAATGTTACGGTATCGCCGAGATTGCAGTTTTCGATAGTGAGAAGTGCAGTCATTATCTTTGTGACACTTGCCGGAAAACTTCTTTGGTGGCTTTCCTTTTCGTAAAGGATTTCTCCGGTATCGGCGTCTATAAGTATGGCATTTTCCGAAACAATTTCGGGAGGATTTGGCCAGTCCCCATCTTTTGCATATGCGTTACATGGAGTGGACAGTATGGTCATAACGGCAAGAATGCCTGATAAAAAGGTATATCTTAATTTCATAAAAATCTCCGTTCTAAAGCGTAAATCAGTGTATCATTATGGGTTTCTTATCTTCATAGTATATAGCATTTTGCCATTCGTGGCAATTCTTTTATTGAAAATACGGGGTAAACTGTATATAATAGTGATAAATAAAACAAAGTAACGAAATGAGAGAAGAAATATGCGTTTAAGAAATGTCAGAGGCTCTAAAGAAGCCATGGTTGAGAGTGAATATGTGTTTACCGAGCTTGAGGGTTTAAAGGGAAAATGGAATGAGATATTCGGAAATGATAATCCCGTTCATATAGAAATAGGCATGGGAAAGGGAAAATTTATAACCACTCTTGCCACAGAGAATCCTGATATAAATTATGTCGGAATAGAGAAATATTCAAGCGTCTTGATAAGGGCGGTTGAGAAGCAAAATGAGCTTAAACTTCCTAATCTTAAGTTTATAAGAATGGAT
>CAMEJP010000015.1 GCA_945920185.1 uncultured Eubacterium sp.
TCCGCTCATTTTTGCCATAGGCACGCCAAAGCAGGCAACAAGCGGTGCAAGCACCAGCGAAGTCTTATCTCCGACGCCCCCCGTACTGTGTTTGTCAACCTTCACTCCATCTATTCCTGACAAATCCACCATATCGCCGGAATGTGCCATAATCATAGTGAGATTAAGCGTTTCTTCATCATTCATTCCGTTAAAATATATAGCCATTAAAAGGGCGGACATCTGATAATCCGGTATCTCTCCCCTTACATATCCCATAACGGCAAACTCTATTTCTTCACGGCTGAGTGCCTGATTATTCTTCTTTTTGTTGATAACATCGTACATTCTCATATTTTACTTTTTCTCCATTTCGCAAAGCTGTATTATGCCTTTATTTCATCATAAAAGCTGTTTCCGTATCCCACAGGCTGTGTTCCAAGCATATCCGCAACCGTCTGACCGATATCCGCAAAGGTTGACCTTGTTCCGAGATTTACCCCCGCCCTGACAGGTTTTCCGTAAATAAGCATAGGCACATACTCTCTTGAGTGGTCGGTGCTTGGAGTGGTAGGGTCACATCCGTGGTCCGCAGTTATTATAAGCACATCTTCTTCCTTCATTTCTGACATTATCTCCGGAAGTCTTTCATCAAACTCTCTAAGACCTCTTGCATATCCGTCTACGTCGTTTCTGTGTCCCCATTTCATGTCAAATTCCACAAGATTTGTGTATATAAGACCGCTTGAAACTTCATCCATATATTTAAGGGTGACATCTATTCCGTCCTGATTATCTTTGGTGTGAAGTGCCGTTGTAATTCCTACTCCGGCAAATATATCCTCGATTTTTCCGACAGCGGCAACGGTAAGTCCCGCATCTTTTATCTTTACAAGCACATTGTCGTGTGACGGTTCAAGCGAAAAATCCCTTCTGTTGGCAGTCCTCTCAAAACCGTTTTCCGTCTTCACAAAAGGTCTTGCGATTACTCTTGCGACAGCATTTTCACCGGTAAGCATTTCACGTGCAATCCTGCATATGCGGTACTGTTCTTCCACAGGGTATATACTCTCATCCATGGCTATCTGAAACACGCTGTCTGCCGATGTATAAACTATCGGAAAATGTGTACTTCTGTGTTCGTCGCCAAGCCGTTTTATGATTTCCGTTCCTGAAGCAGTACAGTTTCCGAGTACGCCGCCAACGCCTGTTCTTTTGACAAATT
The DNA here is from genome assembly GCA_945920185.1 of uncultured Eubacterium sp. Taxonomy (GTDB): domain Bacteria; phylum Bacillota; class Clostridia; order Lachnospirales; family Lachnospiraceae; genus CAMEJP01. Next base: position 1,205 of record CAMEJP010000015.1, read on the forward strand.
CGTCTATTATATCCTGCGGGAATCCGTCAGGATAGGTAGGAAAAGGATTTGGTGAATATATTCCCGCCATCTCCCAATGTCCTATTGTGGTATCCTTTCCGCGTGAAGCCTCCTTCATTCTGGCAAACGCTCCCACAGGTTCTTTGCAAGGTCTTATGCCTGTCATTCCGTCTATATTTCCAAGTCCCAGTTTTTCCATATTGGGAAGAGAAAGTCCTCCGACTGCCTTTGAAATATTGCCAAGCGTATTACTTCCCGTATCGTTATATTGTGCAGCGTCAGGCATTTCTCCCATACCTACGCTGTCAAGTACTGTCCAAATCACTCTTTTTACCATAAATATCACCCTTTCCACACATTTCTATATATGTTATTATTATATAACAAATGTATTTTTTTATCAACTTGAAGTATTTTGTCCAAAAACTTGTAGACATTTAATATCAGTTGTATTATAATACTTTAAAGTATTAAAGTGAAAAGGAGGACTCAGAAAATGGGTTTTGAATTTGTCAGAAAACTTCCGGTGCCAAAGGAGATTAAGGCTGAGTATCCTGTTTCTCCGGAAATTGCAGCACTGAAGGAAAAGAGAGATGCCGAGATTAAGGATATTATATCAGGTGCTTCAGATAAATTTCTTGTAATTGTAGGTCCTTGTTCTGCCGATAACGAAGACGCGGTTAAGGATTATACATTAAGACTTGCACGTGTTCAGGAAAAAGTAAGCGATAAGCTCCTTATAGTTCCAAGAGTGTACACTAACAAGCCAAGGACCACGGGACTCGGATACAAGGGTATGCTTCATCAGCCGGACCCTACAAAGGCTCCTGACCTGCTTCAGGGTGTTATTGCAATCAGAAAAATGCACATCGATATCATCAACGAAACACATCTTACAACTGCCGACGAGATGTTATATCCTGAAAACTACTGGTATCTTGCCGATGTACTTTCTTATGTTGCAGTAGGTGCGCGTTCCGTTGAGGACCAGCAGCACCGCCTTACCGTAAGCGGTATGGATGTTCCGGCAGGTATGAAGAATCCTACCAGCGGCGACTATTCCGTTATGCTTAACTCTGTTGTTGCAGCGCAGGCAGCACACAACTTCATATACAGAGGCTGGGAAGTCAATACTGCAGGAAACGAGTATGCTCACACAATTCTTCGCGGTGCCGTGAACAAGCATGGACAGTCTATTCCAAATTATCATTACGAAGATTTAAGACGACTCTTTGAGATGTACGAAAAATTTGATGTAAAGAATAAAGCTACCATTATCGACGCTAACCACAGCAACTCGAACAAGCAGTTCAAGGAGCAGATAAGAATAGTAAAGGAAGTTCTGCACAGCAAACGTCACTCTGCGGACATCAATAAGCTGGTAAAGGGCGTAATGATTGAAAGCTACATTGAAGAAGGCTGCCAAAAAATTTCAGAAAATGTATACGGCAAATCCATAACCGACCCTTGTCTCGGATGGGATGATACGGAAAAGCTTCTCTACGATATAGCTGAACTTCTATAATATTAAAATCATAAAACTGCCTTGTCCGGCAGTATACAACCAACGGGGCTGTTGCACTTGTTACTGAGTACAACAGCCCCGATTTTGTGTCTATTTTATTTTGTGTCTATTTTATAAGATATACCTAATTACAATCTCGGATGTGTCTGATTGTATACAGCTCTCAGCCTGTCACTGCTTAACTTTGCATACATCTGTGTTGTAGATATATCCGAATGTCCAAGCATTTCCTGAACAGCTCTTAAGTCTGCTCCGTTTTCCACAAGATGTGCCGCAAATGAATGTCTGAATATATGCGGTGTAATCTCCGACTGTATGCCGGCTTGTTCTCCATAAAACTTAAGAAGCTTCCAAAAGCCCTGCCTGCTCATCTTCTCGCCCTGACAGTTAGTAAAGAGGTACTCATTATCCTTATCTTTTACAAGTTTATCTCTTGAATTTTCAAGATAATTTTTAACAGCCTTTTTAGCAGTATCGCCAAACGGTATAATTCTCTCTCTCTTTCCTTCCTGATATACAATAAGATAATTCATATCAATATTTATATCCTCGAGTTTAAGATTAATAAGTTCCGTAACTCTGATACCCGTGGCATACAAAAGCTCCAGCATTGCCTTGTCTCTGATTTCCTTAGGTGCAGAACCTGACGGCTGGTCGAGAAGCCTTGTCATCTCTTCAACGGTAAGCACTTCCGGCAGCTTCTTTTCTACCTTTGGCGGCTTTAAAAGATCAGTAGGCTCTTTGTCTATCTGATTAGAATTGTGCAGATACTTAAAAAAAGCCTTCATAGATGCAACATAACGTGATATTGTCGTATTGGCGCGATTTTCCTTTTCAAGGTAAAGCATATAGGAATTCACATTTGTTTCCGTCACCTTGCTTACATCATCAATGCCGTTTTTATGAAAATATTCAGCCATCTTCATCAAATCTCTCTGGTAAGAGGTTTCAGTGTTGTAAGATGCCTTTTTATCGTTATGTAAATAGTCTATAAATTCTTTAATCTCGGTTTCCATCATTTCCTCCGTTTATCCATAAAGGTATGTACTAGGCTAATTATAATATTATGTTTCAAATAAAGCAATAGTTTTTACATTATATCAACTAACTTTTTTAGAAGTTCGGCATTCAAAAAACACTCGCTCAGCACTCCTGCCAGCGCCAGAATTACTATTTTCCAAAAGCGTCCGTGTAAAAAAGGATTGTCCCTTTTTGACACAATTAAAGCAATCAGCATATATGACAATATGTAAAAAATGTAATGTGGAAATATGCTTAAAAGATAGATTCCTACTCCTTTTATTCCATACGTCCTCACATTTACAGCCGCCACAAAAGCTATTTGAAATCCAAAATATCCCATATAGATATCAAAAAGCTGTCTTCCGAATGCAACAAAACAAAAAAGCAACAGTATAAGGTATACAACAAATCTATTGCACACCACACCTACCGCATAACCAAATCCTCTGTCACAAAGTTGTGAGTACCATTCGGTGCTGTCGTAGGTCATACCGTTGCCTTTAATAAGCATAAAACAGTAAGAAGCTGTTCCAAGTATTATTCCTATGTAGTAAAAAATCAATGCTTCCCTTTTCATATTGCACCTTCATCAAATATATTTATCCCAAGAGATATATTTGATTATATGTTACTGTTGCAATATTTATTCTTGTACGCCATAATGGCTGATACTGTCTTTGAATCCTGTATTTTACAGTCATATATCATCCGGCAGAGCTCATCAACAGTATATTCTTCCAATTCTATTTCTTCATCTTCATCAAATTTCTGATGTGTAGGAACGAGATTTCTTGCTACAAATACATCTATGCGCTCATTACAGAATGCAACCGTCGTATAGAGTGATACAAGAATTTCCATATCATCGCTCTTATATCCTGTTTCCTCTTCAAGTTCTCTTCGGGCAGCGTCTATAAAAGCTTCGTCGGTTCCGTTTCTTCCTCCGGCAGGTATCTCTATGGTTTCCCTGTCAAGGGCGTTTCGATACTGTCTTACCATAATGATTTTGCCTTCATCAGTAACAGGAACTACTGCCGCTGCTCCTTTATGCCCTATAAAGTCCCATTCCGCTATATTTCCGTTTTTGGGAATCCTTACGGTATCCTTGTAAACATCTATAATTGAGCAATGCTTTACAAGCTCTCTGTTTAATCTCTCAACCTTTTCCATGGATTTCCTCCGCTACATTCTGGTGCATTTTTCATAGCACTTATCCGTAGCCTTTATGACAGCATTTCTAAAGCCGCACTCTTCAAGAGCTGCCACACCTGCTATGGTAGTACCGCCAGGAGAGCATACCTTATCCTTAAGCAAGCCGGGATGCTCTTTGGTTTCAAGCACCATTTTTGCAGAGCCAAGCACGGTCTGAGCCACAAGTTCATAAGCCATATCACGTTTTATTCCGTACTTGACCACACTGTCTGCAAGCGCTTCAATAAACATATAGACATATGCCGGTGAGCTTCCGCTGGCACAGACAACTGCATCCATCATATTTTCATCAACAGTTACCACCTTGCCAAATGAATTAAAAAATTTGTTGACGGTAGCTATTTCTTCATCGCTGAATTTATCATGGTCATAACATATGCCTGTCATTCCTTCGTTTACAAGTGCAGGTGTATTTGGCATAGCTCTTATGACTCTTACATAGTCAGGCAGATTTTCGGCAAAATACGCAAGTGTCTTTCCTGCATCGATTGATATCACTACCTGTTCCGAAGTGATTCTATCCTTTATCTCATCAAGCACTTCCTGCATATACTGAGGCTTTACTGCCAATATGACATACTTTGAAGCCTCAACACATTGAGTATTGCTTTCGACGCATTCAACTCCGATTTCCTTAGAAAAACTATGCATCTTTTCTTTATTGGCTTCCGAAAACACTATATCTTCTTTTGAGAATACATTTGAAGCACCTTTAAGCATGGCGCTTCCCATATTTCCCATTCCTATAAAACCAAATATTTTATCCATATGCAACATCCTTAACCCAGCAATTTTTCAACAGTAACAAGTTTAACGCAAAGTGCAAAAAGCTTTGCCGCTTTCTCCATTTCCTCCGGTGTAGGGAAAGAAGGAGCTATTCTTATATTGGTATCCTTAGGATCTTTTCCGTACGGATATGTTGCGCCTGCACCTGTCATTACCACGCCTGCTTCCTTACACTTAGCCACAATGGCTTTTGCACATCCTTCCATAGCTTCAAAGGATATAAAATATCCGCCAAGAGGCTTAGTCCATGAAGCTATTTCGAGGTCTGAAAGTTCACTGTCGAGAACCTGAAGTACGGCTTCAAACTTAGGACGCATAATGTCTGCGTGTTTCTTCATATGTGCCTTTATTCCATCTATATTTTTGAAATATCTTGCATGTCTTAACTGGTTTATCTTGTCATAGCCGATAGTCTGAATAGTCATCTGCTTTTTGATATACTCAATATTTGTCAGCGATGTTGCCATAGCTGCTATACCGCCTCCGGCAAAAGTAACCTTTGATGTAGAACAAAATTCATATACCATATCATGGTTGCCTGCCTTTTCACACTCAGAAAGAATTTCAAGAAGTGACGCTTTTTTATCGTCATACAAATCATGAACAACATATGCGTTATCCCAGAATATTCTGAAATCCTTTGCTGCCGGCTTAAGTGATGCAAATCTTCTTACCGTATCGTCTGAATATGTGTAACCCTGTGGATTTGAATACTTTGGAACACACCATATTCCTTTTATCGAATCATCTTTTTCTACAAGCTCCTCTATCATATCCATATCAGGGCCGTTTTCTGTCATAGGAACAGTTATCATCTCTATTCCAAAATGCTGCGTTATGGCAAAATGTCTGTCATAACCCGGTGCAGGACACAGGAATTTTACTTTATCAAGTTTGCACCAAGGTGTAGAGCCGCATACACCGTGAGTCATGGAACGTGACACCGTATCATACATAATATTAAGGCTTGCATTACCGTAAACAATAACATTTTCCATCGGTACTTCAAGCATATCCGCCATAAGCTTTCTTGCTTCAGGAATACCTTCAAGACCGCCGTAGTTTCTGCAATCCACTCCGCCCTCTGTCTTCATATCAGATGAAGCATTAAGAACATCTAACATATCCATAGAAATATCAAGCTGTGAAGGTGTAGGCTTACCTCTGGACATATCAAGTTTAAGTCCCAAAGCCTTAGCATCTTCAAACTGTTTTTCCAACAATGCTTTTTCGTTCACTAATTCTTCTCTGCTCATCTGCACATAAGTTTTCATCTTAATGGCCTCCTGTAATCTAATAATCAAAACTATTTTATTATATAACTTTACTTTTTGCAATAAAATTCTGTGCTTTATTTAAAAAAATACGCCAAATGTGCGAATTTATAATTTCAACACATTCAGCGCATATAATTTTACTTTGCGTAATCAATTACTCTTGATTCACGAATAACATTTACTTTAATTTGGCCCGGATATTCAAGTTCATTTTCAATCTGCTTAGAAATATCTCTAGCCATAAGTACCATGTCTGCATCGCTTACTGCTTCAGGAACTACCATAATTCTGACCTCACGACCAGCCTGAATAGCAAAAGACTTATCCACGCCCTTATGAGCGTTTGCAATATCTTCTAATTGTTTTAATCTGTTTGTATAAGCTTCAAGCGTTTCTTTTCTAGCACCAGGTCTTGCCGCTGATATAGTATCCGCAGCCTGAACAAGACAGGCAATAAGGCTTTCCGGTTCAACATCACCATGATGTGATTCAACTGAATTGATAACTATCGGAGACTCTTTGTACTTTCTGCACAATTCAACGCCTAATTGTACATGTGAGCCTTCCATTTCGTGGTCTACCGCTTTACCGATATCATGGAGTAAGCCTGCTCTCTTAGCAGTTCTAACATCAACACCGATTTCAGCAGCCAACAAACCGGCTAACAACGCCACCTCGATTGAATGTTTTAACGCATTTTGTCCATAGCTTGTTCTGAATTTCATCTTACCGAGCAGTTTAACCAACTCAGGATGAATTCCGTGAACACCAACTTCTATGGTTGCAGCTTCACCTTCCTCACGAATCATCATTTCAACTTCTCTTTGAGCCTTTTCAACCATCTCTTCAATCTTAGCTGGATGAATACGACCATCGACAATCAACTTTTCAAGAGCTATACGAGCTACCTCACGTCTTATAGGGTCAAAGCCCGATAAGATAACCGCTTCCGGAGTATCATCAATAATGAGATCCACACCTGTCAATGTCTCCAAAGTACGAATATTTCTACCTTCTCGTCCGATAATTCGTCCTTTCATCTCATCACTTGGCAACTGTACTACCGAAATAGTAGACTCAGCCACCTGGTCTGCGGCACATTTCTGTATAGCCGTAACCACATACTCTTTCGCTTTCTTATAAGCGTCTTCCTTAGCTCTACTCTCTAATTCTTTAACAAGAATAGCAGTATCATGCTTTACTTCTTCTTCAACAGTTTTCAAAAGACATTCTTTTGCTTGTTCAGAGGTTAATCCAGATATTCTCTCGAGTTCCTGTACTCGTTTCTGACCAAGTGCTTCAACTTCCTTCTTGTACTTCTGAAGTTCGTCTTCGCGCTTTGCCAAAGCCTGGTCACGCTTTTCAACCGACTCCATCTTCTTATCCAAAGCTTCTTCTTTAGTAAGAACACGTCGCTCATAGCGTTGTACTTCCGCTCTTCTCTCCTTGGTCTCTCTCTCTAACTCATTCTTAGTCTTAATCGACTCTTCCGTAGCTTCCAAGAGAGCTTCTCGCTTAGTAGTTTCAGCCTTTTTAAGAGCTTCGTCTATAATTTCCTTAGCCTGCTCTTCAGCATTACCTATCGTCTTTTCCGTAACCTTCTTGCGGTAAGATATTGCTAAAAACCAAGTTATGGGAACAGCGACCACGAGTGTAACCAATACCGATATGATAACTGGTATCAGATTTGGCACAGGAGCACCTCCTTATTTAGTTTTCATTGTACAAAAATACAACAGTTAAATTTTACACGCTTTTGTTCTTTATGTCAAGTTATTCTCGTCATTTTTTAAAATTTTCTGATAATTTGCGTCTTATCAAATCATATGAAAAACCTTTCCTAATAAGAAAGCCTACCTGTTTTCTGTAAGACTCTGCATCCGTACATTTTTCCCGGATTTGCTTCTTCTCTATGAGCCTGTCAAGTGCAGTGTCGTCATACAAATCATCAGTAATTATTTGTTCCAATATATCTGCGGAAATACCCTTTTGCAAAAGCTTGTTTTTTATGGCACTACGGCTCTCCGTTTCACAATGATATTCATAATAATTCTCAGCATATCTGTAATCATCAATATATCTGTACGATTTTAAATATTCTATCACTGCACACACAGTATCACTGTCATATCCGTCCTGTAAAAGTTTTTCGGAAAGCTGCCTCTCTGTCTTATCAAATTTTTGAAGTATATTCATAGCTCTAAGCTTTGCTCGCTTCTGTACCACCATATCATACACTTCACGGTATGTGTCTTTGCTTATCTCAGCATCGGCATCTATCCCGTATTTTCTTATCTCTGACGTATACAGTGGGCAGAAAGTATCATTGTCAAAATATACAATCTGCTTTTTATCACTCTTTTTGTCAATCCTGACTATATGCACCGGACTTTTTAATCCTCCTTAGCCTTTCCTTTAGCCTTGTTTTCCTCTTCAGACGGAGTTCCCGTAAGACCGTATTTTTCACGGACTTTTTGCTCTATTTCATCCATAACAGCAGGATTTTCTTTGAGATACAGTTTTGCGTTCTCGCGTCCCTGTCCTATCTTTTCACCATTGTAGGCATACCATGCACCACTCTTTGACACAACATTTATCTCAGCCGCCAAATCAAGTATATCGCCTTCGCGTGATATTCCCTGACCGAACATAATATCAAATTCAGCCTCTTTAAAAGGAGGTGCCACCTTATTCTTAACAACCTTTACCCTTGTACGGTTTCCTACCACATCTCCTCCCTGCTTCAGGGATTCTATACGTCTTACATCCATTCTGATGGATGAGTAGAATTTAAGAGCTCTTCCTCCTGTAGTTGTTTCAGGATTTCCGAACATCACACCCACCTTTTCACGAAGCTGGTTAATAAAGAGCACAAGGCAATTTGACTTACTGATAGCCGCTGTCAGCTTTCTTAAAGCCTGTGACATCAGCCTTGCCTGTAATCCGACATGAGAATCTCCCATATCGCCGTCAATTTCCGCTTTAGGTACAAGTGCAGCAACAGAGTCCACTATCACGACATCTATGGCACCTGAACGCACCATTGTTTCCGTAATCTCTAATGCCTGCTCTCCGTTATCCGGCTGTGATATGTATAAATTGTCTATGTCAACGCCTATATTCTTGGCATACGTAGGATCAAGAGCATGTTCTGCATCTATAAAACCCGCTATGCCGCCACGCTTCTGAACCTCTGAAACTATATGAAGTGCCACGGTTGTCTTACCGCTTGACTCTGGTCCGTATATCTCCACAATTCTTCCTTTTGGAAGACCACCCAATCCTAAAGCTATATCAAGGCTCAAAGAACCTGTAGGTATGGTTTCGATATTCATATTCGTGGAAGAATCTCCGAGCTTCATAACCGAACCTTTTCCATATTGTCTTTCTATGTTGGAAATAGCTGCCTCCAACGCTTTCATTTTTTCCTGACTTGCCATAATATCCTCCATTTCAATGACTGAAATATCAGCCTGTAAATTTTGTTTCAATAAACATATGTTCGCTTTTCTGTGATTATAATATTACATTTCCTTCCTATTGTCAACAGTTTTTCGAACATTCTTTCGATTTTTTATTCCCTTTGAGTTTCTCTCTTGATTATATTAACATAATATTATTATCTTGTAAACATACATCATTTCTTTTTTCTAAGATGAAACCTGTTTCCAAGCACATCATATATTATGCCCTTCAGCTTCATAAGTCCTTCGTCGGAAAGATTTGACTTAGAAATCGTAATAAATTGATTGGAAGAAAAATAAAGAAGTATCACACTTTTAAGTTCATATGCCTTTTTCCAGTCCGTTGCGGCAACAATAAGTCCTTTTGATGATTTGTTCGGTTTTGCCTCTATGCTGTTTTCGGTTATTGTAATCATCCACTCTTTTATATCACGCTCATAAAGACCGTCCACGGCACTTTTTATACGATAGTTTGTCAAAGGAATTGTGATAAAAGGCGCTACCATAAATACAACCGCGCCTACGGACAGACTCTTCGTAGACACAATATTTATCACGGCTATTCCTATTCCAAGAAATGCAATCAATGCAATAAAAAACACCCTGTGTCTCTTTTTATAAAAATAAAATGTCTGTATTTCACGATACTGTTCCTTTGTGATGTACTCACTGATTTCCATTTAAAGCCTCCTTGATGAAAAGAAGTGCAAGCCTTACTGCCTCATATGCCGCCTGCGTTCTGATACTTTCCCTGTCGCCTTCAAAATGACATTCATACACTCTGCTTTCGTTAAGGCATATACCTATATAGACCAGCCCCACAGGTTTGCCCTCATCCGTATTCGGTCCTGCAACTCCCGTAACGCTTATGCAGATATCTGCTCCCGAAGTGCGTTTTCCGCCCTCTGCCATCTCTGATGCAGCCTCACGGCTTACCGCTCCGTAATCTGCCAGCGTGGAAGCACTGACTCCTACCATATTTTTCTTAGCTTCATCGGCATATGTAACAAATCCGTACCCAAACACACTTGAAGCTCCGCTAACATCAACTATGTGCGAAGCTATCATTCCTCCGGTACAGGACTCTACCGTTGCCACAGTCATTGAATTTGCCTTTAGAATATCCACCAGTTCTCTGTACATTACATATCACCGGCCATAACTGATCTGTTTTTGACAATATAATCAATAAGAGATATTATCGTAAGTGCAAGAGCCACGTATATAAATACATTCTCGATTATGCCGATGTATGGCACATTCAATTCAAGAATAAGAAGAATAATCATAAGCATCTGGAATGTAGTCTTATATTTTCCCCACATGCTGGCTGCTATAACAACTCCGTTATCCGATGCCACAAGTCTGAAACCGCTTATTATAAACTCACGGCTTATTATTACCACTACAATCCATACAGGCAGCCTGTCCATTCCGACAAACGAAATGAGCGCTGACGATACTAAAAGCTTGTCTGCAAGAGGATCCATAAACTTTCCGAAATTAGTTACCAGATTATATTTTCTTGCAATCTTACCGTCTATAAGATCAGTAAGACTTGCAACAATAAATATAGCCAGTGCAATATACTTACTGTACTCTCCGCCTACAATGTCGGTAAGCAAGAAAAACAGAAAAAACGGAATCATAAGAACTCTAAGTATTGTAAGTTTATTCGGTAAATTCATAGTCAATCTCTCCAATCAAATCATATTCCTGTGCGCCAATTACCTTAGCATATACAAAATCACCTGTCATAAGTTCCTCCGGTGACCTGACAAATATAAATCCGTCAACATTCGGTGCATCCATATAAGTCCTTCCGACATATACGTTATCGTCTTCAAGTTTTCCTTCTATCATAACCTTGAAAACTTTTCCGACTCTGTCCTGACCCTTATCAAACGCCACTTCCTGCTGAAGCTCCATAATGAGATTTTTACGGTTTAATTTAACCTCCTCGTCAATCTGCTCCGGCATAATGCTGGCAGGCGTATCCTCCTCAGGAGAATATGTGAACACGCCCAATCTGTCAAACTCCATTTCGTTTACAAAATCAAGCATTTCTTCAAACTGTTCCTGTGTCTCACCCGGAAATCCTGTTATCAGTGTGGTTCGAAGTGCTATATCCGGTATGCTTTCACGAAGCTTTTCTATTATGCTCCTTAAGTCCGCATTTGATGTACGCCTTCCCATACGCTTTAATATGGTATCGTTACAATGCTGTATAGGTATGTCAAGATATTTACATATCTTCTTTTCTGTTTTTATGGTTTCTATAAGTTCATCATATATTTCTTCCGGATAACAGTAAAGTATTCTTATCCACTCCAAACCGTCTATCTCACACAGTCTCTTAAGAAGCAGATGCAGCGACTTTTCGCCATACAGGTCCTTGCCGTAAAGAGTAGTTTCCTGAGCGACAAGTATAAGCTCTTTTGCTCCGTTTTCCACAAGCTGGCGTGCTTCATTGACAAGCTTTTCCATAGGAAAACTTCTGTAACGGCCTCTTATCTTTGGAATTATGCAGTATGTACAGTTCTTATCACATCCCTCTGCTATTTTAAGATAAGCAAAATGTCCTCCCGTGGTAACCACACGCTTCTGCGATACCTGCGGAAGCCTGTCAAGATCCATATATGTTTCGCTCTTTCTGCCCGCAACGGCATCATCTATTGCAGTGACAATGGCATCATACGAAGCAGTTCCTAGGCACGCATCAACCTCAGGTATTTCCTCCATAATCTCCGCTTTGTATCGTTGTGCAAGGCATCCCGTAACTACAAGTGCCTTGAGCTTACCTTCCTTCTTGTGTTCCGCCATCTCAAGTATCATATCAACACTTTCCTGCTTTGCGTCATTTATAAAGCAGCATGTGTTTATACATATAATGTCGGCTTCCCTTTCATCATCGGTAAATGTGTAGCCTCTCTCCCGAAGCATACCGAGCATTACCTCAGAATCAACCAAATTTTTATCGCAGCCAAGCGATATAAATAATATTTTCATCATATCCTCGCATTTCTCTTTTTTTACATCAGAGGTGCAAAGAGCCTTAGCATAACCTGAAAACCTCTGACAAATATATTTCTGTTCTTTACAAATTCCTGTGTCACTTCATTACACTCAGAAAATGTATCTGTAAAATCCTTTTTTATATTATGTATGGCTTTACATTTATACATAAATGCGCCGCACTCAAAATGCAAATAAAGACTTCTGAAATCAAGATTTATGGTTCCTACTGTTGCAATCTCGTCATCAGACACAAATACCTTTGCATGGACAAAGCCCGGCGTATACTGATAAATCTTAACTCCGGCATCCATAAGCTGCGAATAGTACGACTGAGTGAGAAGATATATTATCTTCTTATCAGGAATGCCCGGTGTCACTATTCTTACGTCAACTCCGCTTTTGGCAGCAAGACAAAGCTCTGACATCATCTCATTGTCAATGATAAGATAAGGAGTATATATATACACATAATCGCATGCCGTCTTTATAATGTTAAGATACACGTCCTCGCCCACTCTTTCATGGTCAAGAGGCGTATCCGAATAAGGCTGGATATATCCGTCAGCATGCCCCGGCTCCGTCATCTTGCAGCGTTTAAAGTACCTGTCAAAGCTCTTATCTTTCTTCCCTGCTGAATTCCACATAGCAAGAAACATAGCCGTAAAGCTGTCAACCGCTCTGCCTCTTACCACTATGCCCGTATCCTTCCAGACACCGAACGGATGCTCAATATTGGCATACTCGTCAGCAAGATTATATCCTCCGGTAAAGCCTACCTTACCGTCAATGACACTTATCTTTCTGTGATCCCTGTTATTCATAAAAGCTACGGCAATAGACCTCATAGGATTAAATCTCCTTACGTTGATTCCTCTTGCCTGAAGGCGTTTTAGATCCTTTTTATCAAAATAAGCCACGCTTCCTATGTCATCATACAAAAAGCGTACCTCAACGCCCTCTTTGACTTTTGCCTCAAGTATGTCAGCAATCTCGCCGAAAGTTTTGCCGTCAGCCTCCACAATAAAATATTCCATAAAGATAAACTCTTTAGCTTTCTTAAGTTCTTCCTTAAGACACTCAAGACCTTCTTCACCCATTTTATGGTAAGCTAAATCTTCATTTCTGTATATAGGGTAACCCGATATCTGACTGATATAACGGCATATGTTTCCTACCTGCCTGTCACATTGTCTTACTTCCTCTATGACACGCGTATCATCCTCAAAAAATGTACCAAACAGTTTTTCATTGACCTCGTATTTTTTACGTGCCCTTTTTGTTATGCTGCTGTGACCGAACATGGCATATAACAATACGCCAAGCACCGGCACTATAAGAATAAGCATAATCCAGCCCATCCTGTAAGCAGGATTGTCACGCTTATTTGCCACAAAAACAGCCATAATAACAGCCAATGCCGATACGACAGAGGATGCATATATATAATAATCCTGAAGCTTAAATACAAGAAAAAGAAGCCAAAAAAGCTGCAACAGCATAAAGATTACGGTAATTGTAATCCTTCCGAATGCCTTTTCAAAAAAACGTCTGAGATTTCTCATATGGTTACCTCCATAAAGAGTATTATATCAAAAATATTTTAAATAATCAACAAAGTAGTTGAAAAGAGCGAATTTGTTTAGTAGAATTAATCAGTGATTAATTATATGACTGAAAGGATTGTTTTAATGAGTATTTTAAATGTAGTTAATTTGTCACACGGATTTGGCGACAGAGCGATATTTAACAATGTGTCCTTCCGTCTTCTCAAAGGCGAGCACATAGGACTTATCGGTGCTAACGGCGAAGGCAAATCAACATTTATGAACATAGTAACCGGAAAGCTGATGCCGGATGAAGGAAAAGTGGAATGGTCAAAAAATGTCCGCGTGGGATATCTTGACCAGCATACCGTCCTTGAAAAAGGAATGACTATCCGCGATGTCCTTAAATCTGCTTTCTCTTATCTTTTTGAGCTTGAAGCAAAAATGAATGACCTTTATGACAAAATGGGAGAAGCGGATGAAAACGAACTTAATGAAATGCTTGAAGAAGTGGGTACCATTCAGGATTTACTGACAATGCATGACTTCTACATAATAGATTCAAAAATTGAGGAAGTTGCCCGTTTCTTAGGCATTCTTGAACTTGGTCTTGACAAAGATGTAACAGACTTAAGCGGCGGTCAGCGTACCAAAGTGCTTCTTGCCAAGCTTTTGCTTGAAAAGCCTGACATTCTTCTGCTTGACGAACCTACAAATTACCTTGACAAAGAACATATTGAATGGCTTAAGCGTTACCTTATTGATTATGAAAATGCTTTTATACTTATATCACATGACATCCCGTTCTTAAACAGTGTGGTAAATATCATATATCATATGGAAAATCAGGAGCTTAACCGCTATGTAGGCGACTATGACAAATTTCAGGAAGTGTATGCCATGAAAAAATCACAGCTTGAAGCGGCATACAACAGGCAGCAGCAGGAAATCAAAGATTTAGAAGATTTTGTAGCAAGAAACAAAGCCCGCGTTGCCACGCGAAACATGGCTATGTCACGTCAGAAAAAGTTGGATAAAATGGATGTCATAGAACTGGCAAAGGACAAGCCGAAGCCTGAATTTAACTTCAGGACTGCAAGAACCTCCGGAAAACTTATATTTGAAACAAACGATTTGATTATCGGATATGACAAGCCGCTCTCAAAGCCAATAAACCTTACCATGGAGCGTGGTGAAAAAATAGTTCTTGTAGGTGCTAACGGTATCGGAAAAACCACTCTTCTAAAAAGTATTCTCGGACTGATAGAACCGTTAAGCGGCAAGGTCACTTTGGGAGATTATCAGTACATAGGATATTTTGAACAGGAAATTCTCTCTCCTCCAAGCACCACATGCCTTGAAGAAATATGGAAAGAATTTCCTTCATATACACAGTATGAAGTACGCTCCGCCCTTGCAAAATGCGGTCTGACCACAAAGCACATAGAGAGTCAGGTGCGTGTTCTAAGCGGTGGCGAACAGGCAAAAGTAAGACTATGCAAGCTCATAAATACCGAGACAAACATACTGCTCCTTGACGAGCCTACAAACCACCTTGACGTTGACGCAAAGGAAGAGCTGAAACGTGCCCTTATGGAGTACAAGGGAAGCATTCTTCTTATCTGTCATGAGCCTGAATTTTATGACGGACTTGCCACAAAAGTTATAGACTGCAGCCAATTCACAACCGTCATATAGCATTAAATCAGTTCCACCGCATCAAACTGACTAAAGTCAATTGTCTTGCACAAAACAATAAAACAGCTATTATGAAGCCCATCGGTATGTTCCGGTAAGTTGCTTTCAATAATAGCTGTTATTTTTGTTATTCTTTATAAATCATATTGTCTTTCTTCTTAGGCGTTTCCCTGAACAAGCGTCTTACAGCTCTCTTACCTTTCTTAACATTGAGTAAAACAACTGCTATGATAATTGTTATAAGGAATATTAAAAGACTTATGGCAAAGACATTCTCTTTGCCTTCTTCCTGATATTGTCCTACAAGCATATAATAAGGGTCATTATGTACTATGTGTTTTCCCATAGCTTCCTGCTCCGCTTCTGAAATACCTCCGAAATACGCAGCATAAATATATACCGGACCCTTACAGTAAATGTAATATATACCTTCCTCAGGTATATTAAGGACTACCTTTGTAACCTGCTCTGCAGACTCCGGCTTAATTGTTGCCGTATCAACTTCACCATTTACGGTAGCAAGCACAATGGTTATCTCTTCCTCAGAAGCACTTTGTGCGAACAGTGTTACATTATTAGTACCTTCGTATACATTTGCTCTCAAACTAAAGTAATTGGTATTACCCGCATCTTTAAAGTACAAAGCTTTAGAAAACTTATACTCATTGTATGTCTTTTCCTGTTCAAGGCTCACAACCTCTACATTACTGTTTACGGTAGCTCTTACTTCAATTCCGCCCGAGATAAAACTGTTAAGATATCTACCTTCTTCCATATCGTTAGTAACGTATAATCCGCCGGAACTTGCCATTACAGGAGCACAAAGAGTGCCAACCGAAACAATGAGTACAAGGGCAAATGCAAGAATACGGTTTAACCTAGTTATTTTGTTTTTCATAATTACCTCACATCTGAAGCCTTAGCGTAGGTACGCATCGCATACCTCAATTCTCGTCTGCGATATAATTCTTATAATACTACTCTTCCTAAGTTATTATCGTTAATTACATAGTAAGCAGCATTCTCTTCAGGCTTTATGTATATCTTAACTGACTTGATTGAGCTTTCTTTCTTGCCTGTCTCTTCCATCCATGCAGCCTTAACCTTAGACTCTATTACCTCAGGTGTAAGCTCCTTATCAGCATACTGTATAAAATACTGAGTCTTGCTCTCCTTAACTGCATCCTTCTTTACTGCTTCCTTCTTTGCAGCAGGCTTCTTCTCTGCCTTCTTTGCAGGAGCTGCTTCCTTAACTACAGGTGCCTTAACCTCTTCCTTAACTACAGGTGCAGTTGCCTTAACTTCTTCAATTTTCTTAACTGTTTTCTTTTCCATAACAATCTCTCCTTTAAAATTAGTAGATAGTATAAAACATTTGTTGTCTACGCATAATAAGCTGTCTTTACATTCATCTCCTATTATATAATTACACGCAAACAAATTCAATGTGAGATTTTCACATTTTTTCATAACAGAAGTGCTCTTTTTATGTCAAATTATCAAAAGAGCACTTTCATTATACATATGGCAACTTATTTTGTCAAGGCATATTGTAAGCACCGTACAGTTTCTCCAGTGCCCTTTTTTCAATTCTGCTTACATAGCTTCTGCTTATTCCAAGTTTTGACGCTATGTTTTTCTGCGTTGTTTCCTCGTATCCGCAGAGTCCGTAACGCATGGCTATTATACTTTTTTCACGCTCGTCAAGATATTTTTCCATGGCTTCATACAGCCACTTGAAATTTTCTGCCGCACATATATCCTCGACAAAATTGCTGTCAGAGTTTTCTATAATATCAAGAAGATTTATCTCGTTCCCTTCCCTATCCGTTCCTATAGGTTCATATATTGACATTTCTCTCATCGTCTTCTTTTCACTCCTAAGCATCATAAGCAATTCATTATCTATACACTTTGCAGCATATGTGGAAAACCGTGAACCCTTTGTCTCATCAAAGGTGGCTATTGCTTTTATAAGTCCGATTGTCCCTATCGAAATCATATCGTCCACGTCTCTCTCATTTCCCATATATTTCTTTACAATATGTGCCACCAGTCTCATATTACGCAATATAAGTATTTCTTTTGCCTTTTGGTTACCCTCTCTCAATTCGTTAAAATAGAATCGTTCTTCCGCAGCAGATAATGGTTTTTCAAAGGTTTTCAAGAAAGTACCCTCAAGGATTTTTAATATTTTATGTGTTTTGCCGGTCAAAAGTGCCTTTCCAAGCAAAAACTTTGGCAAATTTTACGATAAATATTGACATTTTGCGAAAAATGTAATATAAAATACATATATACTACTATATATTCTAAGGAGGATATACAAATATGAACAAGACTGAATTGGTTGCTGCTATGGCTGCAAAGTCTGAATTGACAAAGAAGGATTCAGAGAAGGCTCTCAAAGCTTTCACAGAGGTTGTTGCTGAACAACTTAAGAAGGGTGAGAAAATCCAGTTAGTTGGCTTCGGTACATTCGAAGTAACAAAGAGAGCTGCAAGAAAGGGTAAGAACCCACAGACAGGCGAAGCTATTAAGATTCCGGCTTCTAAGAGCCCTAAGTTCAAGCCAGGTAAGGCACTCAAAGAAACAGTTAACACAAAGAAAAAGAGCAAGTAATTTTTAAGAGGGCTGTCGTTATGGCAGTCCTCTTTTTTGTCGCCCTATTTTCTCCTTATTTTAAGACTTGTTTACAAATCAGGTCATTTTTTCTCTCATTCCGCTTATATTTTGTCCGATGTTCTATTCCTCTGACTCTTTTTTCACTCTCAATATATCGTACTTGTCTGCCTTATCACTGAGTTTTATATAGAGCTTCTGCTTTGGATGCGGAGCACTTTCCTGACTTACACCGTCTTCATTTGTGATACTCTCCACCTTTGCGGCAACATTTTCACCGTTTGGCTTCATTATCTCTATGACATCTCCGGTGCAGAATTTGTTTCTCTGCTCTATTACGGCAAGTCCGTCCTCAGTGACGTCATTAATCATACCAAGATATACATATTCCTTGCAATATTCATTGCTGTCATAAACCTGTGCGTCATCACTCGGCTTTCCAAAGAAAAAGCCTGTAGTATACTGTCTGTAAGTACATTTTGATATTTCCTCTTTGTAGAACGGTATACGGCTTCTATAATATTCCTCGCTTTTAAGATAGTCGTCTATAGCCATTCTGTATGTGCGCGTAACAGTAGCCACATAAAGTGCGGTTTTCATTCTGCCTTCTATCTTAAAGCTGTCTATTCCCGCATTCATAAGCTCAGGAATATGTTCAATCATGCACAAATCCTTTGAATTGAAAATGTATGTGCCTCTCTCATTTTCATATACAGGCATATACTGTCCTGGCCGCTTTTCCTCAACCACCGAATATTTCCATCGGCATGGATGAGTACATGCTCCCTGATTGGCGTCACGGCCTGTCATATAGTTGCTCAAGAGACATCTTCCTGAATATGATATACACATAGCTCCGTGTACAAAGGTCTCTATCTCAAGTTCGTCAGGAATGTGCGCCCTTATCTCCTTAATCTCTTCCAAAGACAGCTCACGTCCTGTTACGACTCTTTTAGCTCCGAGACCGTGCCAAAAATTAAACGTTCCGTAATTAACATTATTCGCCTGAGTGCTTATATGAATTTCCATATCAGGAAGCACCTCTTTTGCAATGGCAAATATTCCCGGGTCCGATATTATAAGAGCATCGGGCTTAATATCCTTAAGCTCTTCAAAATATTTTCTTGCCCCTTCCAAATCAGCATTATGAGCAAGAATGTTAGCGGTAACATACACCTTAACATTATGCTCATGGGCAAATTTAACGCCCTCTGCCATATCCTCATTGGAAAAATTCTTGGCATTTGCCCGCAGTGAAAATGCTTCTCCGCCTATAAACACTGCATCTGCACCAAATATTACAGCAGTCTTAAGAACCTCAAGACTGCTTGCCGGTATCAATAATTCAACTTTTCTCATATCATTCTCCATTCCGAAGCGATTTATCGCGAAAGTGTGTGTCCGTGCCTGAAATTTCGTTATTTCCTCACGCTCAGAGATATTCCGTCTCCCAACGGTATCAATGTAGTATCAAATTCATCCGAATGTGTAATTTCATAGAGATAATCTCTCATTCGTGCATGAATGGTTCTGTTTCTTCTTGTAACGGCATATTTTGACTCTATGATGTCGCCGTCACAAAGTATATTGTCAGTTATAAGGATTGCACCGCCCGGCATCAGCTTCTTAACGTAATTAAGATAATTAAGGTACTGTCCTTTTGCTGCATCCATAAACACAAAATCAAATTCTCCGGTCAATGTAGGAAGAATCTCGCACGCATCTCCCTCCATAAGGGTAATCACATTTTCTTTGCCTGCCAAGGCAAAATTTTCTCTGGCTTTTTTTATTCGCACATCATAATTTTCTATAGTAACTATGGTGCAGTCCTTAGGCATATATTCTGCCATCAAAAGTGCCGAGTATCCTACGGCAGTGCCTATCTCAAGTATCCTTTTAGGTTTTACTATGCCAAGCATAACCTTTATATAGCTTTCCATCTCACGCCGTATTATAGGAACATTTTCGCTCACAGCTTCTTTTCTCACAGCTTCAAGAAGTTCTTTTTGAACGCCGTTATACGAATTGATAAAGTCGGTAAATCTCTCGTCTATTATCATTGATTGCCGCCCTCCGAAGGCGTATTTTCATTTTCTCCCGAAGAAGCATCGCCACCCTCAGGCTGTTGAGGCTGTGCGTCAGGGTCTACATAAAATTCGCCCGAGCATATCTTTTGAAGGATTTCGGTAGGTTTCATATTAGTATTAAGCATATAGCTTCCGGCAACATATTTGTTTTTATAATCAGACAATATTATCTGCACAAAAAATACGTTTTCATCTTCTACAAGCCCCTTTGCCTTCATATATTTTGCCACATCACGGTCTGTCATATTCTTATCTATGTCTACCAGCACATTCTTTCCAAGCCCGCCTGATACTGCCCTTTCATCAAATACTGCCTGTCCGAAACTGAAGCTTTTTTTTCCTACGAAGAAAAGGAGCATGACAACAAGCACAAAAAATATTATGCCAACAGATACCGATATAACAGAACCTATGATGTTTTTAATGGATTTATTGTTCATTCCTTTTCTCCTATTCTTTCTAATTGTTCAGGAAATCAATGTCAAAGTCCAGTTCTTTTATAATGTTATAGTTGATTTCCTGCAATATTCTGCATATGGCAAGCTCATTTTCAAAAAAGTTATTTGCAATTTCGTTGCTCTTTGCCATATCGTACTCATCTTTAAATTTCTCGAGTTCAGCCACCGCTTCATCGCTTGAATATTCGGCTGTATTCTGAACCAGAAAGTTCTTTCTTCTAACATCATTCACAAGATTGTTAAGCTGAGGTTCTCTCTCAAGAAGTTCCTTATATTTAAGGTATTTCTTGTACTGCTCACTCTCCAGTATGGCTTTTGTCAGTTCGTTTGTACATCTGGTTATATTGTCCATAATTACCTCCATTCCGAAGCGTAAGCGCCGGTTCGCACCGCCAATTTCAGATTTGCGGCTAAAAATTTAAGTCTATTGCACTTCCATAATGATAGGAAGTATAACAGGGCTTCTCTTAAGATTCTTCCAGAGGTAGTCGCTTAAATTGTCGCGGATAGTATTCTTAAGCTTTGACCAGTCTGTAATGCCCTTTTCATGGCAGTAGTCAATAGCTTCCATAACAACATTTCTTGCCTCTTCCATGAGATTTTCGGATTCTCTTACATACACAAAGCCTCTTGTAACAATATCAGGACCCGAAAGTAGATTGTTTGTATACTTTTCAAGCGTAAGCACTACTATTATTATACCATTCTCTGCAAGGTTCTGTCTGTCTCTTATGACAATATTTCCGACATCACCTACTCCAAGTCCGTCTACAAATACAGGACCGGACTGTACAGTTCCTACAATGCCAGCTTTCTGAGGACTGATTTCAAGCACATTTCCCGTCTGCATAAGGATGATATTCTCCTTAGGTATTCCCATACTCTGTGCTACTTCGCTGTGTGCCATAAGATGTCTGAACTCACCATGCACCGGAATTGCATACTGCGGTTTGGTAAGCGCATATATAAGTTTAAGTTCCTCCTGACAGGCATGGCCTGAAACGTGTGCTTCCTGGAATATAACCTTAGCACCCTTCATTGCAAGCTCGTTAATAACCTTGGATACGCTCTTTTCATTGCCCGGAATAGGCGTAGAACTGAATACTACAACATCTCCCGGATTTATGGTTACCTTCCTGTGAAGTGAAGCTGCCATTCTTGAAAGAGCTGCCATGGACTCGCCCTGACTTCCTGTGGTAATAAGAACTACCTGCTCGTCAGGATAATTCTTCATCTCCTCAACTTCTATCAGAGTTCCGTCAGGAATGTTGATATATCCAAGCTCGGAAGCTACCTTTATTATATTTACCATGCTTCTTCCTTCAACAACTACCTTACGTCCGTACTTGCAGGCTGAATTTACAATCTGCTGAACCCTGTCTACATTTGATGCAAATGTAGCTATGATAATTCTTGAATTTCTGTTCTCGTTAAATATGGTGTCAAATGTTCTTCCAACCGTACTCTCAGACATTGTAAAGCCCGGCTTGAGGGCATTTGTACTGTCCATCATAAGAGCCAGAACGCCCTTCTTTCCAAGTTCGGCAAAACGTGTAAGGTCAATAGGCGAACCGTAAACAGGTGTGTAATCCACCTTAAAATCTCCCGTATGCACAATTATGCCTGCCTGGGTATATATTGCAAATGCTGCAGCGTCAGCGATACTGTGATTTGTTCTGATAAACTCAACTCTGAAATTGCCAAGATTTACAAACTGTCCGTAGTCAAGAACCTTTCTCTTAACGATGTCAAGCATACCATGCTCCGAAAGCTTAGACTCTATAAGACCCATAGTAAGCTTTGTCGCATATACCGGTGCGTTAATATCCTTCAAAACATAAGGTATGGCACCTATATGGTCTTCATGTCCGTGAGTTATCACAAAGCCCTTTACTTTATTTTTGTTTTCCTTAAGATATGTTATATCGGGAATAACAAGATCTATTCCCAAAAGCTCATCATCAGGAAATGATAAACCGCAGTCTACCACTATAATACTTGTGTCACTCTCAAAAACCGTCATATTCATACCGATTTGTTCCAATCCTCCAAGAGGTATTATCTTAATCGGTTTTACATTGTCATTCAAATTATTCAAAAATTTTTCCTCCTGCTATCTGATAAAATCTATGTCTTCGTCGCCCAGTTCTTCTACAAACACCTTGTATACCGCATCTAATTCCTGTTCGTTCTCTACAAATTCATACTCTGCAAACGTATCACTTTCACTTGATACATCTTTTAGTATATAAGCCTCATTTTCAGCTTCATCATCATCGGTATCCGACACCAGAAGATAATCCGTGCCGTTGATTCTTGTCTGTGACAGAACAAAGAAATCCAGTGTACCGTCTTCAGTTTCAAATGTTATCTTTTCCATCCTGTTCCTCCGTATTCAAACTGCCCTGATGGGCTATATAATCAAGGTAAGACTGAAGAATAATCTGTGCGGCAACCATATCCACATACAGATACCTGTCCTCTCTTCTTACCTTACTTTCCATAAGTATCCTGTTTGATTCAACGCTGGAGAGACGTTCATCCCACATAACAACTTCCTTACCTGTACGTCTTTCAAGCTTTTCTTTAAAATCAAGTGCCTGCTCAGCCATATCGCTCATATCATTGTTCAAATGCTTGGGAAAGCCCAAAACAAGCTTCTCTACCTCGTATTCCCTGATAAGTTCTTCTATACGAGCCAAAGTCTGTCTTAGTTTGTTTGCTTCCTTGCGCCTTATAATCTCTACTGACTGCGCAGTAATAAACAGTGGGTCGCTAACAGCTACACCTACTGTCTTAGTTCCATAATCAAGCCCCATTATTCTCATAACTTTTTCCTTTCAGGTTTACAGGTCCTTGTTGGTTATAAAATATCTGAGAGTTTCTTCTACCAGCTCGTCCCTCTCAACTTTCATAATCAGACTTCTTGCATTGTTATGACTTGTAATGTAAGTCGGATCGCCGGACATAATATAACCCACAATCTGCGTAACGGGATTATAGCCCTTTTCTTTCAGTGCCTTATAAACATTTTCTATAACTTCACTTACAGAAACATTCTGCTCAGGCTGGATTTTAAAATACTTTGTGCTGCTTAAATCTTCCATATATCTCACGTCCTTTTACTATCTAGTATATTCTATAATATATTTCAAACAAATTCAAGTACTATTTCCTTTAATGCTGTGCGGTGTACATGTTTTAAGACATAATTTCGCCTTTTACAATTCGGCCCTTATATACGTTAACAAGGCTTACAGCGTGTATTTCGTTGGTAATGTCACGCTCTGACTTTACCGCAACCTTTATATAATTCGTAGTATGTCCGACATAGTATTCCTCGTCACCAAGCTTATCCTTCTCTTCAAAAAGCACATCCA
Source organism: uncultured Eubacterium sp. (assembly GCA_945920185.1). Taxonomy (GTDB): domain Bacteria; phylum Bacillota; class Clostridia; order Lachnospirales; family Lachnospiraceae; genus CAMEJP01. The sequence continues at coordinate 25,299 of CAMEJP010000015.1, forward strand.
TAACACGTCCCAAATATGAACTGTTATATTCAAACTGATGCTTCCTGTCAAGTTCAAGCAAAATATCGCTTCTTAAAGACTTGACATCATCCGGCACCTGATTTTCCATCTTATCCGCAACCGTACCTGCTCTTCTGGAATACTTAAAAATATGTGTTTCATAAAAATTAACCCGTTCAAGAAAGCTCTTTGTTTCAAAAAATTCTTCCTCGGTTTCACCCGGAAATCCTACTATCACATCAGTCGTGAGGGCTGTATCGCAAAGTCTCTCCCTCAACATTTTACATTTTTCAAAATATTCCTCCGAATTATATCGTCTGTTCATACGCTTTAGCGTAGCATCGCATCCGCTCTGCAAAGAAAGGTGAAAATGATGACACACCTTATAACATTTTTCCAGACGCTCCGTAAATGTTTCGGTAATTATTCTTGGTTCAAGCGAACCAAGGCGTATTCTTTCTATCCCTTCTATACCATTTACTGCCTCTATAAGGTCTATTAAACTCACTTTTTCTTCCAAATCCACGCCGTATGAGCTCAAATGTATGCCCGTAAGCACTACCTCTTTGTAACCCATGCCGGCAAGCTTTGTTATCTCATTTATGCAGTCTTTCAATTTTCGGCTTCTCACTCTGCCTCTTGTATACGGTATAATGCAGTATGAACAGAATTGATTGCATCCGTCCTGAACCTTTATGAAAGCTCTTGTCTTCTCGGTCTGGGTTCCAAGCTTCATTTCCTCATATTCATTCGTATGTGCAATATCCACAATGTCATTATTTCTGGCATTATCCTGTATATATTCTTCAACTATAGAAACAAGTTCATTTTTTCTGTTGTTTCCGATAACAAGGTCCACCGCATTGTCCTTAAGCAGTTCCTCCTTCGCCGCCTGAACATAACATCCCACCGCAGCCACTACTGCATCAGGATTGTTCTTTTTCGCTTTATGAAGCATCTGCCTTGATTTTCTGTCAGCTATATTTGTAACCGAACATGTATTTACAATGTAAATGTCAGCAATACCTTCAAATTCCACAATTTCATATCCCGCTTCCCTGAAACTTTGCTCCATAGCCATAGTCTCATAAGCATTTACCTTGCAACCCAATGTATGAAACGCAACGCTTTTCATTATATTTCACTTCCTTTTTTCAAAAATTTCTTGTAAATAATATTGACATATACCCGTCCAAAGTTTAGTATAATGTATAGTTGAATTCTTATCAACGTACATAAAAACAAGGAGGGTTTTCCATGAAGACAGTACAGATTTCTCTTAATTCAATCGATAAGGTTAAATCTTTTGTTAATGATATTACTAAGTTCGATGTTGATTTTGATTTGGTATCAGGCAGATATGTAATCGACGCTAAGTCAATTATGGGTATATTCAGCTTAGACTTATCAAAGCCTATCGATCTCAATATTCATTCAGAGAATGATTCGGAAGCTAACACAATTCTTTCTGTTTTAGCACCTTATATTGTATAGTGGATTGTATCCAATCCATATATCATAGTATTTATGAGCTGTGGCATTACTGTCACAGCTCTTTTCATCTCATTTTTAACAATATTTACAGTTTTTTCTATCCTTCTATTTCAATAACCTCTGCCGTGTCTATCGCTGTCCTTATGAGTTCATCTATTCTGTCTGCGATTTTTGTTTCAGAGCCTTTTATCACATTTATGTTAGGCTTTGTCACAGGATGCTTCGCAACAAATATCGTACAGCAGTCCTCGTAAGGCTGTATGCTTGTCTCATATGTTCCGATTTTTTCTGCAAGGTCAATTATCTCTTGCTTGTCAAATGCCACAACCGGTCTGAATATAGGAAGGGTGGCTGCCTCATTTATGACTGCAAGACTCTGCATCGTCTGGCTTGACACCTGACCGATGCTTTCACCCGTAATAAGTCCTACTGCTCCGGTCTTTTCACACAGACCCTCGGCAACTTTTATCATTACTCGTTTCATAATGATGGTAAGCTCGTCATGAGGACATTTTTCATATATATATAACTGAATATCCGTAAAATTAACAACGTGAAGCTTTATAGGTCCTGCGTACTGAGAGACTATCTTAGCAAGGTCAAGCACCTTCTGCTTTGCCCTCTCGCTTGTATAAGGTGGAGAGTTAAAATAGCATGCGTCAATGGTAACACCTCGCTTTGCGACCATATATCCCGATACAGGGCTGTCTATTCCTCCCGACAAAAGAAGCATTCCTCTGCCGTTTGTTCCCACAGGCATACCACCCGGTCCCGGTATCTCCATTGAGTATATATTAATTTTCTGACGTATCTCAACATAAAGCATAACATCCGGCTTATGCACGTCCACACTAAGCTCAGGAAATGCCTCCAAAAGTACGTGTCCAAGCTCGGCGTTAATCTCCATTGAGTTCAGAGGATAATTCTTTCTTGCACGTCTTGCCTCCACCTTAAAGGTAATGTGCTTATCCGCATACTGTCTGTCAATATAATCAACTACCTGCTTTGACAAATCTTCAAAACCGTTGTCATCAATTTGAAGCATAGGACATATTCCGACGATACCAAACACTTTCTTCAATGCGTCTATTGCCTCGTCATAATCATAGTCGCCTTCTGCCTCTACATATATTCTGCCCTGCTCCTTATGAACATTAAAGCTTCCGTCAACATTCCTAAGACTGTATTTTATCTGCTTCATAAGGGCATCCTCAAACATATATCTGTTCTTACCCTTGACTCCTATTTCACCGTATTTTATTAAAAATGCTTTAAACAAATTGCTCATTTTTCCTCACATTCCGGACGTATCCGTCTCCTGCCATTGCTTTTATCTATTTTCTTGTAAACCTTCTTTGAATCGGTACCGTTTCACGAATCACGTCTAAGGCATAATCAATTTCTTCTTTTGTAGTATCCTCTGAAAAGCTAAATCTTACGGTACTTTCAAGCAAATCTCTGCGAACGCCTATTCCGGTAAGCGTTGCACTGTATTTCTGCTTATGCTCATTCGAGGTACATGCCGAACCTGACGATACATATATTCCCTTTTCAGACAGGGCATTTAAAAGGTTACTGCTTCTTACGTTTTCAAAGCTGACGCTCACTATGTGCGGTGCGCTTTCCCTGCCTTTGGCACCGTTTACATACACGCCGTCAAGCTTTGTTATCTCATCCGTAAAATACTCTTTAAGCTCATACATACGCTTCTGCTTTTCATCAAAATCCGTATATGTCTTTTCGACAGCCACTCCGAGTCCTGCTATTGCAGGCACATTTTCCGTACCCGAACGCATGCCGCTTTGCTGTCCTCCGCCGTATATGATTGGCTTAATCTTTACTTTTTCATTAACGTACAGAAATCCGCTTCCCTTCGGTCCGTGAATCTTGTGACCGCTTACCGACATCATGTCTATGTTAAGTTTTTTAGGATATATTCTGTATTTTCCGAATGCCTGTATTGCGTCCACATGAAACAGTATATCAGGATTTATGCTCTTTATCAGCTTTCCTATCTCTTCAATCGGTTCAACGGCACCTATCTCATTATTCACATACATTACCGACACAAGAATTGTCGTATCCTTTATGGCATTTTTTAGCTGTTCAAGAGAAATGTATCCCAAATTGTCCACATCAAGATATGTCACCTCAAAGCCCATATCTTCAAGAAAGCCTGCAACGGCTCCCACCGACTTATGCTCTATTGAAGTGGTTATGATGTGATTTTTATTTCTTCTGTTTGCCATAACCGCACCGATAAGAGCCATATTGTTTGACTCCGTACCGCCTGAGGTAAATATGATTTCTTTTTCATTTACCTTCATGGATTTTGCTATGGCACTTTTTGCCTCTTTTATATACTGTTCTGCTATTATGCCTTTGTGATGAAGAGAGGAAGGATTGCCAAAATCCTCTGCCATACATTTATTCATAATGTCAAGCACTTCATCATACACCTTTGTAGTAGCAGAATTGTCCAAATATGCTTCCACCTTTATTCCTCCATATGATACATAAGAATGGAAAGTACCGTCATTCCCGCCGTTTCCGTTCTCAATATTCTTTTTCCGAGAGTTATCGCCTTTGCTCCGTTATCTGTGGCAAGTGTGACTTCGCCTTCGTCAAAACCGCCCTCAGGACCTATAAATACCGCAACGCTTTGCCCGCTCTTTATTCCGTCTATTATTTTTCTGGTATCCTCCATACCCTCTGCATTTTCATACGGCATAAGAATAACATCCATATTTTCTGCATAAGCTATGGCTTTTTCAAAGCTCATAACACCGGTAATTTCAGGAATTATGCTTCGTTTACTCTGCTTTGCCGCACTTTCCGATATCTGCTGCCAGCGTTTTAGCTTGGAAGCTTCCTTTTTATCATCAAGTTTAACTATGCTTCTCTTTGTCGCCACAGGTATAATCTGATACGCACCAAGTTCCACCGCCTTCTGGATGATAAGTTCCATCTTATCACTCTTTGGCAGACCTTGAAACAGGTATATTTTACTTTTAAGCTCGTGACCCATTTCATAGACAAATCTTACCTTAAGTCTTATAGCATCCTCAAAAAATTCTTCTATTTCACAGCTGTAATCGTTGGCGTCCTCGTCGCTTATAAGTATTTCATCGCCCTTTTTCATACGAAGTACATTCTTAATATGGTTCACATCCGTACCGTCTATCACAATATGGTCTTCGGATATATTTTCTTTTCTAGCAAAAAAATGATACATTTCTACCGTTCCTTAGGAAATCTTTTTCACAGTGACATTTACCCATTCGCCCTGATGGTTTACTTCAACTATCTCAAAATCAGGATTTTCATTGAAGGTCTTTACTACAAGTTCTTCCTTGTCATCTATTATTCCGGAGGTTATAAGATATGCGCCCGTTTTCATATGCTCCGCAATGATACCTGAAAGCGGAACCAACACCTCCGCCAGTATATTTGCAGCCACAATATCATACTTATTGTAACCTACGGCATCTTTAATCTCGCGGTTGTCTATTATGTTGCCCTCCATAAGTGTAAAAGCCTCTTCGCTTATACCGTTCACCTCGGCATTTTCCCTGCTGGCAACAATGGCAACAGGGTCAAGGTCCGTTCCGAGAGCATGACCTGCCCCAAGAAGCAATGACACTATAGAAAGAATACCGCTTCCGCAGCCCACATCAAGCACTTCATCGCCTTTTTTAAGATACTTTGTAAGTTGCTTTATAACAAGCTGCGTGGTCTCGTGGGCTCCCGTTCCGAAAGCCGCACCGGGGTCGATATGAACCACTGTCTTTCCCTGCATTTCATCGCTTTCTTCCTCCCATGTAGGTTTTATGAAAATGTCACCTATGGAGAAAGACTTAAAATACTGCTTCCAGTTGTTCATCCAGTCCTTGTCCTCTGTCTCAGACTCAGTTATGGTTCCCTCGCCTATATCCATATAGCTTCTCATATCTTCAAGTTCTTCTCTGACGCGGGATAAAAGTTCACCGTCATCCTCGTCACTGTCAATATAAAAGCTTACATTTGCCTTTCCGTCATCTTCCGGAAGCTCCGGCAAAAAATCTATAAACATAGACTGCTTGTCCTCATCGGTAAGCTGAACATTATCGTCTATCTCTATTCCCTCAACGCCTATTTCATTAAGAGTATAGCTAATCATATCTATTGCCGACGTAATTGTATTGATTGTATATTTATTCCACTTCATTTTTTCTCCGTCCCAAAACGTATATTTACTGCGTTTTAATATAAATATTTTTATGCCTCTTTCAGGAATGCCATGTATCCCTTGTAGGTTTCGTAAAGGTCTGCCTTGCTTATAACTTCATACGGTGCATGCATATTCTGGACAGGAACGCCAAGGTCAATAACCTCCATGCCGTAGTTTGCAAGTATATAGGCAATCGTTCCGCCGCCGCCCAAATCTACCTTTCCGAGTTCGCCTGTCTGGAAGGATATCTTATTATCGTCCATAATCTTTCTGAGCTTTGCTATATACTCGGCGTTTGCATCATTTGAGCCCGACTTTCCTCTTGAACCGGTATATTTAAGGAACACAAGACCCTTTCCGAAATATGCCACATTTTTCTTTTCCGAAGCCGCGGCATAATTAGGGTCAAATGCGGAACTGACATCAGAAGACAGCATATATGAATTAGTCATTGCACGCCTTAATGAAAGCTCAGAAAACTCTCCGGTTCTGTCCATAAGCTCTGCCACCATATTTTCAAAGAAACGTGATTGCATTCCGGTAGCTCCTACGCTTCCTATCTCTTCTTTGTCAACAAGGATGCACGCAAGCGTCCTCTTTGGCTTCTTTACGTCACATATTGCACGAAGTGACGGATATGCACAGACTCTGTCATCATGACCGTATCCTATAATCATGCTTCTGTCCAAGCCGTAATCTCTTGCGGCACCTGCCGGTACAGCCTCTATCTCTGCGGATACAAAATCCTCCTCTTCTATGCCGTATTTGTCCTTTAGGATTGCAAGAATATTTGCTTTTACAAGTTCCTTTTCCTCTTTATTTCCCGAAACAGGTCTGCTTCCCACAAGTATGTTGAGGTCCTCGCCCTCAACAACCTTTGCCGCCTTCTTTTCCATCTGCTCTGCCGCAAGGTGAATAAGAAGGTCCGATATGCCTACGACAGGGTCAGCCGGGTCTTCTCCAACTACTATATCCTTAACTTCACCGCTTTTTAAAGCAACCACGCCGTGAAGGGCAAGAGGTGTTGCAACCCACTGATATTTCTTGATTCCGCCGTAATAATGTGTTTCAAGAAGTGCCAGACCTTCATCTTCGTATATGGGATTCTGCTTTAAATCTATTCTCGGAGAATCAATATGTGCTCCGAGTATATTCATACCATTTTCCACAGGCTCGCTTCCCACAACGAATAAAACCAGTGCTTTTCCTCTGTTTACGGCATATACCTTATCGCCTGCCTTAAGTTTTTTGCCTGACTTAATATATTCATCAATATCCTTAAAGCCGTTTTCTTTGGCAACATTTACCGCAAATCTGCATGCTTCACGCTCTGTCTTACACTCTGTTATAAATGTCTTGTAATCGTCAGCAAAATCATATACCTTTTTTTCTTCCTTAGCGTCATACTTATTCCAGCAAATATCTCTTTTCATTTTTTCCTCCATTCTAAGGCTGACAAAATAATGCCCGTCTTATGTTTCTATACGGTAACTTCAAGTTCCTGCATAGCTTCCTGTTTAAAGTCTTCAACTATCTCCTGTCTTATAACAGGCAGCTCGTCAAGTGACTGCACTCCGAACACACGCAAAAACTCAGTCGTAGTTCCAAACAGCATAGGACGTCCCGGAGCGTCAAGCCTTCCACACTCCTCCACCAGTCCAAACTCAACAAGCCTGTTAACTGCATGGTCAGAGCTTACTCCTCTGATTTTTTCAACCTCCAGCTTTGTTATAGGCTGCTTGTAGGCAATGATAGACAAGGTTTCCAAAAGCACATCCGTAAGCTGATACTTTTTAGGTGCCTTCGCCACTTTTATCAGATTTTCATAGTATTCCTTCTTGGTGCACATTTGATACGCACCGTCAAGCTCTATTATGATTACTCCGCGATTACTGTTTTCATACTTTTCCATCATTGACGCCATAATTATTCTTACGGTCATCACGTCCAAATCAGTGGCAAGAGCCAGCTTTTCAGCCTCCACTGCCTCGCCCATAGTAAACAGCACCGCTTCAATTATTGCTTCGTATTGTTCCTGTTCCTTTAGTTCCAAGCCTTCTCACCTTCCTTGAATATATCATCAGCATTTGCACTGACATCCGTTCTTTTTGTTATCAGTATGTCATCAAATGTCTTTTCCTGTTCTACTGCTATATAGCCAATCTTTATAAGCTCCAGTATTACAAGAAACGTAACTATCACATGCATTTTGCCTGTTCCCTTCAAAAGGAGCTTTCTAAAGCTTGTACTCTCATTTTCATCAATAATTCGGCGCACATTTGACATCTGCTCCTCCATATTGACTTCTTCTTTTTCAATCCTGCCGAACTTACTTCTGACAGGGTCAATCTTGTCCTCCTGACGTTTTACGCACTCGTTGAAAATGTCATTAAGCTTTTTCAGCGTAACATCCTCAAGAAGTTCGTAAGGATTAGGCGGGACTTTGTATTCTTCCACTTCACAAGGTATGGTAGCCGGCTTATAAAGCGAACGCTGTGCGTCCACCTGTCTGTCGCGAAGCTCATAAGACATATATTTGTACATCTTGTATTCAAGAAGCCTTTCCACAAGCTCTGCTCTTGGGTCTTCTTCCTCTCCTTCCTCATTTACCTCCTTAGGAAGAAGCATCCTCGCTTTAATGTCAAGCAAAGTAGCCGCCATAACAAGAAATTCGCTTATGGTATCTAGGTCAGTCTTGTCCATGGCATTCACATATTCTAAATACTGCTCGGTAATGAGCACTATCGGAATATCGTATATATTTATTTTATTCTTATCTATAAGATGTAGCAAAAGGTCGAGCGGGCCTTCAAACGCCTGCAGTTTAACCGACAATAACATATAACACTGACTCCATTTCAAAATCTCACCGCTACTATTTCCGGCGGATTAAACATTCTGATTTTTAATGTATGGGCTCCAAGTCCGCCCGTAAGAAGCATGGTTGCATTTCCCGACGTAAATCTGCCGTAGTCATACTTAGGGAAAAATCTTATGTCCGGTGACAGCACTCCGCCCAAAATCGGCAGCCTCACCAATCCGCCATGAACATGACCCGACAGAACCAAATCCGCACCGTACTGCGCATAGCTTTCAAAATATCTGGGATTGTGGGCTATGAGTATCTCATAAGACTCCTTGCTTGCATGTCCCACTTTTTTACTTATATATCCGGCAGGCATATCGATTCTGCCGAATCTCTTGTAAAAACGTCTGTCAATCTCGATGCCTCGAACATTTATGTGTTCACCGCCCCGCCGTATAACGGCAGTTTCATTTTCAAGACGTATAATATTCTTATGTGTAGTATGTTCCAAAAACTCCCTGTACATACTGCCATATGTTTTCGGATATATCTTAAGCCTGTACTCGTGATTGCCGTATCCGTAATACACCGTATACTTATCAGCCAAAGCCTTTATAAACCTGTATGCTCTGCTGTTATCCTTTCCGGGAACTGCAACCACCATATCTCCTGCAAGCATTATACAGTCAGGATGGATTTCATCTATCATTTCCAGCACTGCCTCGTCACAGATACCATACTCATTGTTATGGTAGTCGGCAATCATAACAAAAGAATAACCTTTCCAGACATCCGAAAGCTTATTACTTTTTACACTATATTCAGCTAACCTGACCTTCTTCATTGTACACCTGCTTCACACTTATTCAATCTATTATACAACGTATTTTCAAAAAATACAATTGATATTGTTTAGATTTTAGAATATAATACATATGGAGGTATATATGCAACAGCTTATTTTTATTATTTTACGTTTCAAAGAATTTTTCAATGAGTTCAACAAAGATAAACTGAGAATATACTCTGCTCAGGCATCTTTTTTTGTTATCCTGAGCTTTGTCCCTTTTCTCATTTTGCTGCTCACTCTTGTACAGTTTACTCCTCTTACGGAGTTGCAGTTGATTACTATGATAAATGACCTGGCTCCTTCACAACTTCGTTCCATACTGACGGACTTTATAGAAGAAATGTATACTTCTTCCTCACTGGCATTGATTTCCACCACTGCCATAGCTGCCATATGGGCCGCAAGTAAGGCATTTGCTTCCATAATGGAAGGATTTAATTCCATATTTCACGTTCACGAGACAAGAAATTATATGACAATACGAATACTTTCGGTATTCTATACGGCAGCATTCATTATTCTTATCATACTAAGCCTTTCGCTGCTTGTATTCGGAAATCAACTTTTAAAAATACTTAAGCATACGCTTCCGTGGGTTTACGGTTTTCTTTCACTGATACTTGATTTTAAACTTATATATGCTTTGGGTATATTGACGCTTTTCTTTATGTTTTTGTTCAAATATATACCTAACCGAAAAACGTCTCTTATAAAGGAGCTTCCCGGAGCACTGTTTTCAGCCGTAGGCTGGATGGGATTTTCATACATTTATTCTCTGTATGTTGACTATTCCGACAGATTTTCAAAGCTGTACGGAAGTCTTGCATCCTTAGCCTTTGCCATGCTTTGGCTTTACATCTGTATGTATATTTTGTTCATAGGTGCTGAAATCAGCAAGTTTCGGGCCGGACATATCATAACTTTAAAGCAAGATGACCCTGACTAATAAATACCCGTAATATTTGAATTATCAAAGAAGAAATACAGTATCTCATCGTATTTCTTCTTTCTTTTTGCCATTTCATTTGCGCCATTCTGACTCATTCCGGCACCGTGCCCCAGTCCTCCTCCTATTATTGTAAGCTTTCCTGTCTCACCGCTGTCCTTCAGCACAAAAAATGCGCTTGGCAAAATACTTGTGGAAGACGTGCTTTGATTTTTGGTAATTATCTGAGAAATGTTTCCGCCAAGAAGTGTTCGTATGGAGTACTGTGAAGACACTATCTCCTTTCCCTTTGTTCCTATTACGGTAAGTTCTGTGGCACACCCGCTTTCAAGCCTTTTGCTAACCTGAACGGATGTGACATCCCCTATATTTAGTTTTTTCGCAAGTTCAGACAAATCTATGGTTCCGCTCCAACGGTAATAAGAATATGAATAATCATAATCACTTTCATTTTCACATGTTATGAAAGCTTCAAAGGCACTGTTTTCGCTCATATTTACCTGCTTTTTTTCGTCATTTATGCTGTGTGCGGTAAGCGTATCAGCATCAGAAGCCGCCACGCCCCATACACTCTCCTCTGCACCATATCCGCACGAAGTGGAATAATAATTTATATTTGCAAGAGCCTCACCGTTTTTTAATATCATTCCGAAGGTTTCAAGTATAGCCTCGTTTGTAGCCTCATTATCCTTGACATTGTTGTACACCTGATACGAAACACTGTCATCAAGATGTGCTCCGTACTCCTTGAGTCCGGCATTCAAAATATGTGCGTAAGCATAAGTTCTTGCACATATTGCCTGAGCCTTAAGTGCCTCCTTCGCATATGTATAAGGCATTTCGCTTGGCACAACATATTTCAGATAATTTTCAAGAGGCAGTTCATTTACAACCACCAGACCCTCATTATGCCTTGACACCTCCAAAATCCCCTCATATCTTATTCCGTCGCTGTTTCGTTTTACGTCCGGAAGGCTTATCGGGGCGTCATTATATCCCTTTATGACTATCTTGTCCGTATCCTTATAATCTTTGCAGTCTATAACAATTTTTTCGCCTGCCTTATACTCCCTAATCAAATCATTTATCGATACAAAAAACTTATCTTCGCAGGTAACCGTAAGACTTTGGTGAAACGTACTCTCGTAATTTCCTGTCTTTATCAGAACCCTTATGGTATCCGGAACAAGCTTTTTAGTTATAACGATTGCAGCTACTTTTCCGTCTGCCACAAAATATTTGTAGCAGTCATAACCTATGTATATATCTTTTTTGTCTATGCTTTTTATGTTGTCATATTCTGAATACAATTTCACTTTATCCTCCAAAGGCACTTTACCGTAACGGTCTACCTCAACATAATCTTCTCCAATTGCCAAAAGTTTTCCGCTTATATATTCGCCCTTCACTGCCATTTTGATAACCCTGTCACCGATGCAGGTTATGTCTGCCACCACTGACGCATAACTTTTATCCGTTTTTGATATTTCAAATTCTACATACTTGCCCTCATAATATCCATACAGCCTATTTTTATCGCAGTATATGACAAAAATGTTATTGTACTTCGTTTCCTTTTCCTTCTTTTCCTTTTTACCTGCCAACATATTTATCAATATCACCACAACTGCCATAAATAATGCCAGTCCGATAAACAGATATATTCTTTTTCGCTTCATTCTTCTTTTCAAGCCATTCTCTCCCCCTGCATTTCTACATTTTATCTTTCTTTCATTATATTAGCTTGTTCAAAAATTATGACTCCGTCAATCAAAAAAGCAGACCCTAAGGTCTGCTTTTTTAAAATACCCAAAATGCCGGTTCTTACATTTTGACGCCTAGCATATGCTAGGTGGGTAACCGCATATATACCGCTGTCTTCCACTAGACAAGGAGGCCTGACATTAGCATATAGATATAGGAATCCCTTATAATTGTTGTAGGTTCAAAATAGTAAGATTATCGAACATCCCAGGAAAAATCCTAATTTATTATATTGATAGTATACCGCAAAAATGACAAAATATCAATTATTTTCATTGATTTTCTTGTGAATTTTTATTGTCCACTTCAGTATAGTCCTGTGTGTCATTTTTTTGCGTATCAGTCTTTGCTTTAAGCATATCCGTAAGGTTTATTCCCGATATAGCCTCCACCGTTTCAGGGAGCTGGCTTATGATATCGTTAATGTAACCTGTAACCTTGGCTGCACCGTTTCTTGTACCGTTGCCTTCGCCGTTATCAACTATAACAATCTTCTCGGTCTTAGAAAGCGGCATGGCTACTGACTGTGCAATCTCCGGAAGTTTTTCAATAATCATCTGAGTGACAGCCGCCTCATTATAGAGCTTGTAAGCTTCTGCCTTCTTCTCCATGGTTTCAGCCTCAGCCTTACCTTTTGCCCTGATGGCTTCAGCCTCTGCTTCACCGGTAATCCTTATGGACTCAGCTTCTGCCTCTGCCTTAATCTTAATTGCCTGTGCCGCTACCTCAGCTTCCTGCAAGAGTGCATATCGCTTCGCATCGGCCTCTTTTTCCATTTTAAATTTATTGGCTTCTGCCTGAATTTCAGTTCTGTACTTTTCTGCGTCTGCCTGCTTTTTAACTGTGGCTTCAAGTTCACGCTCCCTGCGCTGTGCTTCCTGAGCCTGAACCTCTGTCTCACGCTCTTTCTTCGTAATCTCTACCATCATAGCGGTTTCGGTTACCTGCTTAGCCACCACGTTTTTCTCAATCTCATATGCCAAATCGGCTTTAGCTCTTGCAGTCTCCTGCTCTTCCCTGTATGACTGAACCTTAAGTTCTTTTGTCTTATTTGCTTCAGCTACCTGTGTAGAAGCAAGTATCTGTGCTTCAGAACCTTCACGTTCAGCCTGTGCGGTCTTAATTCTTGTTTCCTTCTGTGCCTCTGCCTCAGCTATGGCTGCATTTTTCTTAACCTCAGCTATCCTTGGCTTTCCGAGTGCGTCAAGATATCCGTTCTTATCAGAAATATCTCTGATGGTAAACGCTTTAAGCTCCAGACCCATGCTGGCAAGACCTACGGCTGCAACCTCCTGTACCTGTGAAGCAAATTTTTCTCTGTCCTTATAGATTTCCTCAACAGTCATCTTTGAGATAATCTCACGGAGCTTACCTTCCAACACATCCTTTGCAGTGTCCTTGATAACCTCAATCGTCTGATTTTCTCTGCCTGTGTTAAACTGCTCAATGGCATTAAGTATGCTTTCCTTGTCGCTCTTGACTTTGATGACAGCCACACCGTCGGCTCTGATGTCAACACCCTGCTCGGTACGTGCTCCGTCAGTTCTCACTTCAATTTTCATATTTTCAAGTGAAATCCTGTCCGCACGCTCGAGAAGCGGTATAACAAAGCCACCGCCGCCGGAAATAACCCTCTTTTTAAGACCTGTAACGACAAGCGCCTTATCCTGTGGTACTCTCTTTCTCATGGTAGCCACTGACAACAACAGTAATAATATTACCGCAACTATAATAGCAGCAATAACAAGTGTTGACGTTGAAAATGGTAATTCTGCCAATATCATATCTTTCTCCGTTTCTGCACGCGCTTTTGTATTTTTTCTGCATCAGTGCCGCGCATGCGGGCAAATGATAACAAGCGGTATATGTTACTCTTTGTCTTTTGATTCAACATAAAACACATCATCCTCTATTCGTCTTATGATAACTTCCGAACCTCTTTCAACAGCCTTTCCATCCACGGATTTAGCCGGAGTTGTATAGCTGTTAGACTCAACAACATATCTTATTTCGCCAAATCCGTTCTCCATAATCGTTTCATTGACTATGGCAGTCATACCGATGCAGTCCTGTCTTGACCTTGCACTGGTATACTGGTGCTTTTTAAGCGGAAGTATCACAAACTTGTTGATGATAAATGCCACCACAAGTCCTGAAACAAACGCAATAAGAGAAATATGTACAATGTTCATATTCGGTTTTTCAATTGTAAGTATCTTACCTATACCGCCAAATACCGTAATCAATATTAAGTATACTGTGGGACTTAGAGGAATTATGCCTGTATCAAGCATATCAAAATCGACATCTCCGTCAAAATCTATTCCGTCAAAGCCTGCAATATCAAGTATATGTCCCAGCACAAAGGATACTACCGCCAAAATCACTCCTACCAGAAAGCATACTTCAAATACTTTTACCATTGACAAACCTCCTTGTGTTTTGTAAAAATGAGCCTTAACTGTAACAACAATCAAGGCCCATATTACAATTCATTCTATTTACAATTATTAGTTCAAAGCGTCAACGAGCTTCTTAAGAGCTGCCAATGCCTCATCAGGAAGCTTATCATAGCCTTCCTTCTTAGTAGCGAAATCTTCAACTGCCTTTACACGTGTCTGCATAGCAGCCTTTAACTGTGCCTTATAGTCAGCATCATCAAGGTTTGGTGTAAAGTTGTCAGATGTTCTTCCTGACCAGTCGTTCATAATCTCGATATCTTCAAAAGGTCCCCACTGTGTGAAGTTAGCCTTTCCTTCAACGATTGTCTCAAGAATACCCAATGTATCAGCAGGCTTAACCTTCTGACCCATGAAATCACCTGTATTTACAATGTAGCAGTCTACATTCTTCTCTTCAACAAGCTTCTTGAACTTCTCATAGTCGTTTACAAGAGGATATGTTCTGAATGGGTTAGCATATGGTACGATACGGATTGCATTAAGGTCTGTACCGGCAGCAACACGCTCTGCTGAAGATGTCTTTGTTGCAAGAGTAGCACCCATAACTGATGCAAGAGCTGAACCCTTAAGCTTAACAACAGGTGGAATTGTAGGATCCTTCATAATCCAGAAGATTGCATTAACAGGAGCTTCAATCTTATCTACACGGTTTGGTGACCAGAGTTTAGACTTGATAGCACGTCCGTTACCGTTTCTGATATCCTCTGTTACTAACTGAATCTTACCATTCTCATCCAAAGTACAAGAACAGTTCTGTGCTGATAACAAATACTCATTATCAGGACAGCCTGTAGGATAATCTGCTGTCTTATCAAAGTATGTCGGCTCAAGTGCGATTGATGAACATGTATCTGTGTTGATGATGAAAGCGTCATCATGCAATACCTTGATACCGCCGAACTGATCATACTTACCGCCGTGCTTAGCATGTGTAAGTGTTGACTTACCTGAACCCGAAAGACCGTATACGGAAGCAACGAACTTCTTACCGCCTTCAAGTGAGTACTCCTTCTGTCCGCCGTGGCATGAAGCGTAACCGTTTCTGTTAGCAAGTGCCCAAGCCATTGTAAGAGTACCCTTCTTGTGCTCACCAAAGTATCTCATACCAAGGATAGCTGCACAGTTCTGGTTTGTATCAAAGTAACAAAGTGTAAGCGGATCGCTTAAGCAGCTGTAATCAACGTCAGGTCTGTTGCCAGGTACCCACTGTGGATCAGAGAAGATATAAATATCAGGCTCGTTTCCGCCGCCGATTGGCTTAGACTTCTTGTACATCTTAACGTACTCATCTGACATATACTGGAAGTTAATCATCCAGTTGTAAAGTATATTCTCTTCTCCTTCAGGAATAAGAAGATGAGCCTTTACCATAAACTCAGGGTCAAGACCTACGAAGCACTCTGCATGATACATAGTCTTCCATCTTGTCTCATATATAGCATCCATAACTACCTTATCAAGCTTAGCCTCGTCAACACCAGGCTCACCTTTAATACGGCGTGCTGCAGCATAACGTCCTGTAACGGCACCGTCATTAAACAATAAAACCTTTGCATCCTTTTCAAGACCAAATGTTTCTCCGTCCTTAACAGGCATATCTGTTACGACTGTACCAGGAGAATTTTTTGCTAATTCGTATGCTTCCTTCAATGTGTTTACCTTAACTACATTGTTTCCGTAAAAAGCAGCTTCGATAAT